>CAIZDL010000101.1 GCA_903931735.1 uncultured Rhodospirillales bacterium | reverse complement strand
TTCGGCCCTGCTGGCACGCCAGATGGCCCGCCAAGCCGACGCCGTCGTCAACGACCGCGCTCTTGATCAGCTCAGCACCGCAGCGTAACGTCCAATGGTCCGGCGCCCACCCATTTGCAACAGCGCCCGGGACATCCCCCAAAACCAGGGCAAGTGCGCGCACAAATGCGATCATAGTGACGGTGCTCCCCAAGGCTGGCCGTGGTGAAACTGTATACCGTTCACGGCTTGCCGCCGCCAATCTTTCGGCTGCTGGGGCGCTGCTTGATCTCGCCGCTTTTAAAACCGGTTCCGGCCGGTTGCCAGCCCGGAACCAAATGATGCTTGCCGGGTCCAATCAAATCGGCCCGCCCCATGGCCTTGAGGGCGTCCCGCAGGGTCGGCCAGTTCTCGGCATCGTGATAGCGCAGGAATGCCTTGTGTAACCGCCGTTGCTTTAGCCCCTTCGCGCTGACGACACCATTCCCAATCTCCCTCCGAACCGGCTGCAACGGGTTGCGCCCGCTATGATACATGGTGGTGGCAAGCGCCATCGGCGATGGCAGGAAGGTTTGCACCTGATCAAGCCGAAAGCCGTTTCGCTTGAGCCAAAGCGCAAGATTAAGCATATCGGTGTCGGTGGTGCCGGGGTGGGCGGCGATGAAGTAGGGAATCAAGTAAAATTCCTTCCCCGCCTCCTTCACCGCACGATCGAACAAAGCCTTGAAGCGGTCGTAGCTGCCGATCCCCGGCTTCATCATTAACGCCAGCGGACCGGGCTCGGTGTGTTCGGGCGCGATCTTGAGGTAGCCGCCAACATGATGGCTGACCAGTTCCTTGATATAGGCCGGACTGCGCACCGCCAAATCATAGCGCACCCCCGAGCCGATCAGCACCTTTTTGACCCCGGGCACAGAGCGGGCCTTGCGGTAAAGCTCGATCAACGGCCCGTGGTCGGTGTTGAGGTTTTTGCAAATTTCGGGAAAAACGCAGGAGAGTCGCCGACACAACCGCTCCGCGCGCGGGTCGTTGCATCCGAGCCGATACATATTGGCAGTGGCGCCGCCAACATCGGAAATAATCCCGGTAAAGCCGGCAACCTTATCCCGCACCTCGGCGATCTCGGCCAGAATTGAGGCCTCCGAACGGTTTTGGATAATCCGGCCTTCATGCTCGGTGATCGAACAAAAGCTGCACCCCCCGAAACATCCCCGCAAAATGGTCACTGAGGTTCGGATCATCTCCCAAGCCGGAATCCGCGCGTCGCCATAAGCCGGATGCGGGGCGCGGGCAAACGGCAGGCCATACACGCCGTCCATCTCTGCCGTGGTCAACGGGAACGGCGGCGGCGCGAGCCAAACCTCCTTGTCGCCATGACGCTGGATCAACGCCCGGCCATTCCCCGGGTTGCTCTCCAGGTGCGACAGGCGCGAGGCATGGGCATAGAGCACCGGATCATCGCGGACCTGCTCAAAAGCCGGCAACCGCACCACGACCCGGCCCGGCTTTATCGGCTGCGACGGCTCATCGAGCGTGCTTTGGTCGAGCCCGTCCCACCCTTCAGGCACGGCATTGACGAGGATCGCGGTGCCGCGGATATCGGTCATAGCGCCAAGCGCCTCGCGCCGGGAGGCCCGGTGCGCAATGTCCACGATCGCCCGCTCGGCGTTGCCATAAACCAGGATATCGGCCCGGCTATCGATCAAAATTGACCGGCGGACCTTATCGGACCAATAATCATAGTGTGCGATACGCCGGAGTGATGCCTCGATCCCGCCGATAACCACCGGCACGTCTTTGTAGGCTTCGCGGCAGCGCTGGCTGTAAATGATCACCGCCCGATCGGGCCGCCGGCCCCCTTCGTCGTTGGGCGTATAGCTATCGTTGCTGCGCAAACGGCGGTCGGCAGTGTAGCGGTTGACCATCGAGTCCATGTTGCCGCTGGTGACGCCAAAAAACAGATTTGGCCGACCAAGCACCGTTAAGTCCGACGCGTCGCTCCAGCCCGGCTGCGCAATGATCCCGACCCGAAAGCCCTGGGCCTCCAGCAACCGCCCGATAATCGCCATGCCAAAACTGGGGTGGTCGATATAGGCATCCCCGGTGACCAGCACGATATCGCAACTATCCCAGCCCCGTTCCTCCATCTCCGCCCGGCTCATGGGCAGGAACGGCGCCGCGCCAAAGCGGTGCGCCCAAAATTTGCGATAGGAAAAAAGCGGTTTGGCGTCGGACACGGGCATTGATCCAGGGGTTGTCGGCGAAAGCCAACCATGGTCGGCAGCGCCGGTTCTGTCAACGCAGGTGAGATAAGCGCTTCTCACCGGGCTGGCCGCGCGCTAAGAATAGCGCCCCACTTTACCCCAAGCAACGAGGACGCCATGCGTGCGGAGATCGATGCGGCGGCCAGCGAGATCAGAGACTCGCTGACCCTGCTGAGGAGGCATCTTTGACTGGGATAACGCACTGCGTCGCTTCGACGAGGTAAACGCGCTTTCAGAAGACCCAAAACTGTGGGAAGACCCGGCGCGCGCCCAAACGGTGATGCGCGAACGCACCCATTTGGAAACTGCGATTAACGGCTATCGCGCCCTTGAAACCGAGCTTGGGGACAGCCTCGAGCTGATCGAAATGGGCGAGGCCGAAGAGGACGCCGACGTTGTTCGCGACGCCGAAAAAACCCTTTATTCACTGAAGGCCCGGGCCGCCAAGTTAGAGCTGGAAAGCCTGCTCTCGGGCGAGGCCGACGCCAACGACTGCTACCTCGATGTCAACGCCGGAGCCGGCGGCACCGAGGCACAGGACTGGGCCGAAATGCTGCTGCGCATGTACCTGCGCTGGGCCGAGCAGCACGGCTTTAAAACCGAGTGGCTGGAAGAATCGGGTGGTGAAGAGGCCGGCATCAAATCGGCAACCGTGCAGATCAAGGGCACCAACGCCTATGGCTGGCTGAAAACCGAAGCCGGGGTGCATCGTTTGGTGCGCATCAGCCCGTTTGACAGCCAAGCGCGGCGCCACACCAGCTTTGCCAGCGTGGCGGTCAGCCCGGTGATCGACGACAAGATCGTGGTCGACATCAACGAAAAAGATTGCCGCATCGATACCTACCGCGCATCGGGCGCCGGCGGCCAGCACATCAACAAAACCGACAGCGCGGTGCGCATCACCCATTTGCCAACCAACATCGTGGTCCAGTGCCAGCAGGAGCGCTCCCAGCATAAAAACCGCTCAAAAGCTTGGGATATGTTGCGCGCCCGCCTTTATGAGGCGGAACTGAAGAAACGGGAGGACGCCTCGGCCGCGCTGGAGGCAACCAAAACCGATATTGGCTGGGGCCACCAGATCCGCAGCTATGTGCTCCAACCCTATCAGATGGTCAAAGACAACAGGACCGGCGTTGAAACCTCGCAATCTGGGGCGGTCCTCGACGGCGACATTGACCGATTCCTTGAAGCGGCGCTGGCATCCCGCATCAAAGGCCAGGTGGAATCTTTGGAAGGCCCATAAGGGCGACAACTTAGCCACTGGTCAAGGTGCGCCCGGCACGGCACAGTGAGCGCTACGGTAATTGGGAGGCTTCGCCCATGTTGAGTCCTGAAATCGTGGCCCCGGACGAGGTGGCCACCGAAGCCACGGCCCCCGCCCCCCACAGCGGCGACGCGTCGACCCGGCTGGAGCGGTTGTGCCACGAAAAGGGGCTCAAGATGACCGAACAGCGGCGCGTGATCTCGCGCGTGCTGTCGGAGGCGATCGACCACCCCGATGTGGAGCAGGTGTATCGCAGGGCGGTCTTGATCGATCCGCACATCAGCATCGCCACCGTTTACCGGACCATGCGCCTCTTTGAAGACGCCAACGTCATCGAAAAGCTCGATTTCGGCGACGGCCGCGCCCGCTTTGAAGGCAACCGCGATTCGCACCACCATCACCTGATCGACCTTCATACCGGCGAGGTGGTGGAGTTCCAAAGCCCCGAACTCGAAATTTTGAAAGAAAAGATCGCGCGGGCCATGGGATACGAGCTGATCGGCCACCGGCTCGAGCTTTACGGGGTGCGCGGCAAACGGACCTGACCCAATGCCCGGGGCAAGATCTTGGCGCACCCACTAGCCGAAACGATCGCTATCCGATATCTTCCTGCCGCACTATTCTGGCCGTCCTCCAACCCCGCCGGAAACCCCATGGATCGGCTGCGGCTCCTTGGTGGTGGACCGTTAGCACAAGCAGTCGCGGACTAGCCGTACAAGGTGAGAAATGTTTAATAATCGGCGCCCCCAACCCAGCCGACAGCAAAACCCCGTCCGATCGACCCCGGGGACTTCACGCTGACAATCATCATCCCCTGTTACAATGAAGTTGCGACGATCCGGACGATCGTAGAGCGGGTCCGAAGCGCGCCAATCCAGCGCAAAGAGATAATCATCGTCGATGATTGCTCCGACGACGGCACCCACGAAGTGCTCGCGAGTGAAATCACCCCCTTGGTCGACCGCATCGTTTATCACGCCCGCAATCAAGGCAAAGGCGCCGCGCTCCGCACCGGCTTCGCCCTCGCCACCGGCGATATCGTGGTGGTGCAAGACGCCGATCTCGAATACGACCCCGCCGAATACCCCAAGCTGATCCACCCGATTCTCTATCGCGACGCCGCCGTCGTCTACGGCTCGCGCTTCATTGGCGGCTCTGAGCACCGGGTGGTCTACTTCTGGCACATGGTGGCGAACCGCATCTTAACGCTGCTCTCAAACGCCTTCACCAACTTGAACCTTACCGACATGGAAACCTGTTACAAGGCATTTCGGCGCGAGGTGATCCAATCGATCACACTCGAAGAAGAACGCTTTGGGATCGAGCCTGAAATTACGGCCAAGCTTGCTCACCGACAGCATGTTTTCTATGAGATCGGTATTTCTTATTACGGCCGCACTTACGAAGAAGGCAAAAAAATCGGCCTTCGCGACGCTTTTCGGGCACTTTACAGCATTCTAAAATATTCGCTGATACGGCGTTAAGGGGGGCCTTTTGCGTTCTCTCCGTCTTGCCACCGCTGCTCGGCTATTGCCGACGCCGCCGGTGGTGGCAGTGCTGATGAGCGCTGCGGCGGTGCTGGTGTTCATGCGCACGGCGGTGCTCTCGGGCTTCGACTCCGTGCCGGGCGGGCTCGGCGATGGCCGGTTCAACCTCGCGGTGCTGGAGCATTGGTATCGAGTCGTGCTCGGCGCCGAGTCGTGGCGCTCGCCCAACTGGTTTTACCCGGTGCCGGGCGTATTGGGCATGAGCGACGCGCTGGTTCTGCTGGCGCCACCTTATGTGCTGGGAAGGCTCGCGGGGTTGCACCCGGTTGCGGCCCTCGGGGCAACCCAGGCTTTCGCCGCCATGGTCGGAATGGCCGGCACGCTGGTGTTTTTACGCCGATTGCTCGGGCTGGTCTGGCCGGCGGCAACAGCGGGGGCGGTGGCCTTCGGGCTCAGCTCGGCGCTTTATGCCACCATCGCCGGCGGCCAGGTTCAACTTTTAGCCGTCGAACTGGTGCCGTGGGTGGCCGTAACGGCGCTGCTCACGCTCCGCCACCCCGATCCGCGCTGGCCGGCGGCGATGGCATTGCTGCTCGCGGGGCTGCTCAGCACCTCTTTTTACGTCGGCTGGTTCGCCGGGTTAGATGTGCTTTTTCTGATCGGGCTGGCCCTACCCGCCGCGGCGGGCGCGCGTCCCGGCTGGGTCGCCGAGCGCAAGCCGGGTTTGATCATCGCGGGCACCCTGCTGGTCGTTGGGCTGGTGCCGTTCGCGGTCCTTTATGGGCCAATCGCGCTTGGGGCCGCGCCCCGCCCCTGGTCGGTGGTGGCGCTAACCTTGCCCGGCCCCTTCCAACTGTTCGAGGCGCGCGACAACGCGCTGTGGGGACCGGTGGGGGAAGCCTTGCAACCCGGGCTGGCCCATCGCGGCGGGGAGTTGGGCAAAGGCCTGAGCTGGGGCCTCACCGCCCTCTTTCTCGTCACCTTCGCACGGCTGTCGCTGGGCTGGCAACCATCGCTCGGCCCGGCGACCCGGCGCTTGGCGCTGGTGCTGGGGGCCGGCGTGCTCGCAAGCTGGCTGCTCATGCTCGATATTGGCGGCGTCAGCCTGTGGACGGTGATTTATCGCTGGGTTCCGGGCGGGACGACCATTCGCTCGGTGTTTCGCTTCAACCTGATCCTGGCGTTTCCGGTGGTGGCGGTGGCGGCGATCGGGCTGGATCAACTGTGGCGCCAAACCAGCAACGCCCCTCGGCACCGGCTGGCAGTGGCGGCGCTGACCGCCTTGGTGATGATCGAGCAACTCAACCTCGCACCCACGGTGCTCAGCCGAACCCGCGACTTTGGGGCGGTGGAAAGCCAACGCCCCGCCCCGGCGACATGCCGTTCGTTCGTCTTGCTGGGGGCAACCCCCGACCCAAGCCTTCACCGCTGGTCCCGCCAAACGGTGGCGCTGATGATCGCCCAAGCCCAAGGGGTGCCCACGCTCAACGGCTATAGCGGCATGGCGCCGCCGGGCTGGAAATTATTCGATCCGACCGATCACACGAATTATCGGCGCGCAATCGTGACCTGGGCCGATGCACAAAACATCTGGCCCGGCCTCTGCGGGCTCGATCCCGAGCAACAGCGCTGGTTTCCCGTGCTGCGGACCGATCTCACCCCCGAATAGCGGCGCACCATAGCGCCCCGGCCGGTCGAAAAAGGACGTCACCCCCCGATTTTCGCCCTGGACACGGACCTAAAACCGCGATATTGGCGACAGAATAGGCGTTGATCCCAGCAATAGTGCCTAAATTTCGACCGATTGGCCAGGAGGCCGCATGTCATCCAACCAGCCCCGTCTCGCCGCGATCAGCGCGTCGTCCGTTCAGGCTTGGCCGGGGACACTGGGGGCCGAACGCACTTGGCCGGACTGGGTGGGCCGGGTTACCGACGCTCTCAAACGCGCCCGCCCTTCGGCGATGCAACTGCTGGCGGCGGTGGCTCTGGCGCTGCTTGGCATCGCGACCACGGCCCAATTTTTAACCCTTAGCGCCTTACCCGCGACCCCGGCCAACGATCTCGCCATGCACGCGATGATGGTTGAGGGCCTGCTGGAAGGGTTTAGATCCGGGCAGTGGCTCCCCCGGTTGCTCAGCGCGCCCGGCCATATTCCCGACATTCCGGTTTTTCAATATTACGGCTTCATGACCGGATTGATCGGCCTGCCCGGCGTGCTGCTGGGCCTCAGCCCCTTTACCGCGTTGATGGCCGGTCTTACCGTCGCCAGGGTTGTTGGGCTTGGCGGCGTTTACTTGGTGGCCCGGTTGCTCGGGGGGAATCGATCCGTGGCCGTGCTGGCGGCTGCGGCCTACGCGCTAACCCCCTACCTGATCTCGAACCTCTATGGCCGGGTCGATGTCGCCGAGAGCATCGCTCACTGCGAATTGCCGTTTTTGGTGTTGGGGGTGGTGGTTGCCCTTAACCGCTCCATCTCGGCCGGAGCAGCGATCATCGCCGCGACGATATTTTTGTTCGCACTGACCCACCCGATCTTTTTGCTTTATGGCACCGGCTGCCTTGCGCTGATCGTGGTGGTCTCGGCCACCCGCAGGATTTTTGCGGCAGCCGCGGTGGGCACGCTCACGGGGCTGCTGTTATCGGCCTTCCAGTGGTATCCGGCCCTGATAACCGATCATCTGCTCTCGGGGCATTTCCTCAAATACTCGCCCTTTAAGACCGCGATCTTCACCTCGATCAGCGGATTTTATGGCCTGCCGCTGTCAATGGCCGATCGGGGATGGGTGTCGCCCGAGGCACCCTTTGTCTACCCCACCCCGGGGTGGCTGGCCTTGCCCGCACTCATTGGTTTGGCCGTGCTCCTGGTGCGCCATCGCTGCCCGCTAAAACGCCGCCAAACCCTGATGCTGTTGGTGCCCGGCGCGCTTTACCTGTTTTTATCGTACAGCCCGATCGATGTTTTCCAGTTTTTACCGCGCGTCACCTGGGCGTTGCAAATGCCCTATCGGCTGCTGGCGTTCGTGGCGCTCTTTTCCGCGCTGGCGCTGCCGCTGCAACTGCCCCGGCTGAGATGGCCGGTATGCGCGCTGTTGATCGCCATCACGGCGGCCCAAAGCACCCCTCTGCTGATGCAACCGACGTACCAAACCCCACTCGCCGTACCCGCCCACACCTACGCCTCGCGGGATTATCTGATCGGGGACCACAGGGGGTTGACCGACCGGGACGGCTGGCTGGTCCACTACGCCAAGCAGCTTTATCCCGGCCTGCCGACCCGGGACGACAAACCAGGGCAGGTGCCGGCCAACACCCTCACCGATGCCGAAGGCTGGCTGAGTGCCGACAATACCCTGCCGCCGTTTTGCGCCGATGGGGCCACCGCGGTCTTCCGCGTCAAGGGGCTATCGGCCGCGCCCGGCACCGCCACCCGGCTGTGGGTCGCGGCTGCCGACCGGCCCGACCAGCCGCTCAGCGAGGTGCGGCACCTCGCGCAAGGTGAGTTTTCAGTGATTTTGTCGGTGCCGGCCGGTGCCGGGCCGCTACGACTGGTGAGCACGCCGCTCCGGACCATTCAACTCACCGCCGTGGACGGTCTGCCCGACCGGCTGTTTCATCGCGACGCCGACACTGCCGGACAAGCCCTGTACCTCAAGGGCCAGA
>CAIZDL010000100.1 GCA_903931735.1 uncultured Rhodospirillales bacterium | reverse complement strand
GCCGTCAACACCGGCTATCGCTTCGAGGCTGCCGGCTACCGCACCACCCCAACGGATTAGGGCGGCGTGCCGAAGCTTCTCTATCTGGTGACCGAGGACTGGGCCTTTTGGTCGCACCGGCTGCCAATGGCCCGGGCCGCGCGCGCCGCCGGGTTTGAGGTGGTGGTCGCAACCCGGGTCGAACACCACCGCGCCCGGATCGAAGCCGAGGGGTTCCGGGTTCATGCCCTCGATTGGCGGCGGCGGAGCAACGGTGCGCTCGCCACCCTTGGCGCGGTGCTCGACATCACCGCGATCTATCGCCAGGAAAAGCCCGATATCATTCACCATGTGGCGATGAAATCGGTGATTGTCGGCGGGCTCGCGGCATGGCTGGCTGGTCGGTCGGGGGTGATCAACGCCCTTACCGGGCTCGGCTTTGTCTTCATCGGCGAAAGTCTGCTCAAACTGCCGGTTCGCGCTCTGATCCGCTTTGTGCTGAGACGACCGGGGAGCCGGTTGCTCCTCCAGAATCATGACGATGCCCAGTTTTTGGTTTCGCACGGCTTTGCCCTCGCCGCACGGCTGACGGTGATCCGGGGCTCGGGCATCGATATCGAGCACTATGCGCCGCTGCCCGAACCAGCAACCGGCCCGGTGACTGTCGCGTATGTCGGACGTATGCTGGAAGACAAGGGCGTGCCAACCCTGGTCGAGGCGCACCGGCTGGTACGGGAGCGCGGCATTGATTTGCGCTTAGTGCTGGTGGGCACTCCCGATCCCGAAAATCCAACCACCGTCACCGAGGCATCGCTCCGGGACTGGACCTCGCGCCCAGGCGTTGAATGGCGCGGCGCGGTGGCGGATGTTCGCACGGTCTGGCGAGACGCGCACTTTGCGGTGCTTCCCTCCCGACGGGAAGGATTACCCAAAAGCCTGTTGGAAGCCGCCGCCTGCGCCCGCGCGCTCATCGCCACCGATGTTCCCGGCTGCCGGGAAATTGCCCGCAATGGCGAAAACGCCTGGCTGGTGCCACCCGACAACCCCCAAGCCCTCGCCGTTGCGCTGGAATCTCTAGCGACAAACGCCCCGCTACGCGCCAAGTACGCCGCGCTTAGCCGCGCCCTGGTGGTCTCTGACCTCGCGGCCCTGCCGGTGGGCGAAAAAACCGTGGCGCTTTACCACAGCGTACTGGCGGAACACACGCGTTAGCGCATGATGCAATCAAGCGGAACCGCATCATGCGCTAACTTTAGTTTTTAGAACGGATCACGCGCGGGTGTTGGTTGGCCGATGTCGACCGGCCGGCGGCGCCGGTGCCACCGCCGCCGCCGTTGCGGCAACCGCTGCCGGGTTGGTCATCAGGCCACCTGCGAGTTCCCGGTTGATCTTGATCAGCACATCGAGCTTACCCGGCTGAGGATCGGCGATAATCCCTGCGGTATGGCGATCGACAAAATTTGACAGCCCAAGAATACCGGCCCGCAATTCCGTTGGGAGCAGGCAATCTGGCTCTAAAAGGCTCGCCTGAAAAATGGTCCACAGGCGCCAGTTAAGACGAACGGCCTGAAGAATCGCCGTTTCATCAACCGGCTCCCGCTGGGAGGCCCGCATTCGAAGTGCCGTTTCAGTCAGAGCCCACGCCTCAACCTGACGCGGATCGGCGTTGACGGTCGGCACACTGCTATAGGGGTTAGGGCTATAGGGATTAGGCCTGTTTGGGGGCGGC
>CAIZDL010000099.1 GCA_903931735.1 uncultured Rhodospirillales bacterium | reverse complement strand
CCCCACCAAAGGCCGGCGGCCTTTGGAAACCGTTAACCCAGCAAGTTAACTGACGCGCCCCACTAGAGCGGATCAACGCCGCTCTAGTCGGTCGGCAACAGCCGCGCTTGGCTGGCGGCGCGCGACACCATAAAGGCATAGCTGGCGACCAGCAGGTTGCCGGCGCCGACCAGGATAAACGGGCCATAGGGGCCAACGGTATCGAATAGCCAGCCGCCCAGCTCCAGGGTAATGATCATCCCGATGCCGCTGGTAACGTTGAGGCCGCCAATCATGGAGCCGCGCAGATCACGCGGGGTCAGGTCAAAGGTGATAAGGTCCGGCGCCAACAAAGCGCCGGCCTGTCCCAAGGCGATCAGCGTCATCGGCACCAGAACCAGCCAATGACAAGGATCGACCACCAAGCTCATAAGCGTGAAGCCGGTGCCCGAAATTGCCATGCCGACGGTGATGGCATTAAGACGGCCCAACCGTTCAACCATCACGCCCCAGCCAATGCTGGTTACCACCAGCAACAGGCCGGCAACCCCGATGATAGAGCCCGCTTGCGCTGCTGCTTGTTCTGGGCTTTTGCCGGCGAGATCTGCGAAATAGATGCTCCAGAGCATGAAAAACAGGCTGATAACCGCAACGTTACTGCGAGAAAAAAGCGCGGTGACAAAAGCTACCCGCAGCCGCGGTTCTTGGGCGAGCAGCGCCCAAATCCGGGGCCCGGGCTGGCCGCCCTCGCTTTGGCGGGGGGCTGCGTCGACGAGCAGCCGGTAGGCCAAAAGGGCCGCCAAGGCCCCCAGCGCGGCGTCGAACAGCATCACGGGAATAACGCCGATGTGGCGGGGCATTTGCATCAGCAGTGCGAAGACCAAAGCGCCGCCAAACGCGGTCATCGACGTTACGTTGGAGATCCGGCGCGCGCGGTCGTCATAGGTGGTGAAATCGCCGGCCAGGGTGGTTAGCTGCGGCCCGACGGCGCAGGTGCCAAGCGACATGACGATGCGGATGACGTAATAAAAGGCAAGGCCGCCGACGCCCAGCATGGTTCCGGCTTGAAGGCTGAAGGGAGCAAAAAATGCGCTGGCAGTCCCAATCGTGAAGCCGGCGACCAAAATCCGCACCCGGCCGATCCGGTCTGAGAGCATCCCGAGGGAGCCGATGACCGCAAGGGTTAAAAACTCGGCCAGCACCTCAACGTTGGCGTTGATCATGCCGGCGCTGCCAAGAGAAACCCCCAGCACCTTGCGTAAAAACAACGGCTGCAACGCGATTGCCAGCGTGAGAAAAATCATGGTGAGCGCGGCCACCAGATAGAGGGCGTTCCACCGTTGGGTTTCGTTCGCCGCTTGGCTCGCCCGCCTGCTCTCTGGTCCCGCCGACATGCCCCGATCCTTGTTGGTGCGCCGCGCCGCGCCAGCCCGCCGCCCTTGATAATTCTCTGAAAACGGTCAGCGACGCAACCCGAAACTCAACTCATCGCTTTCAAAGGCCTTGGACCTGGGGCTGATCGGTGTCGGGCCTAAGGTTTGGGAACTTCGTCTTCGCTGGTTCCTGGCCCGCATTTGCTACAGGAGCCGCATCCGGCCTTTGGATTGTTTGAGAACGCGATCAAGATTCGGCGAATGACCAGCAAAGCGCAAATCAGCGCAATTCCGTAAATCGCGATGTTATCCCACCAGAGTCCACCGTTCATACCAATAATCCTCCAACGATGGTGGTAACGAAGGCCAAGCTCCATGCCAGGACCAGCGAGACCCCAAAGGAAAGTCCAGCCCAGCGCCAGCTTCCGGCCTCTCTTCTAATCACGGCGACGGTGGAAAGGCACGGGGCATAGAGGAGCACGAAGACCATGAAGGAAATCGCCACCGGGGGCGTCATCCCGGCCGACAAAGATTTGCGGAGTCCGTCAGAGCCTTTGTCTTGGGCGTTTAGGACCGCATAGCTGCTAACGACCACTTCTTTAGAGAGCAGCCCGGTTAAAATCGCGATCGAGTCCTTCCAGCCAAAGCCGAGTGGCGCAAAGACCGGGGTGACGGCCGCCGCAGTTTGGCCAAGATAGGATTGCTGCAATCGATCGCTGGCACTCATGCTGGCCGGAGCGGTTGGATATTGCTGAAGGAACCAGATTGCAATTGATCCAATAATAATCACACCACCAACTTTGCGGAGGAAGTCTTGGGCGCTATCCCAAACATGATGGCTAAGAGAACTCGCCGTTGGGCGGCGGTAGGGGGGGAGCTCCATTAAGAAAGGCTCGTCCTTGCCCGCGACAACCATGCGATCAAAGAGAATAGCCGATCCAATGGCAACGCCAATGCTGGTGGCATACAGCGCAAACACAACAGTTCCTGCCCAATCTCCAAAAAAGGCACCGGCAAAGAGAATAAAAACCGGCAGCCGTGCAGAACAACTGACATAGGGGGCGGCGAGAATGGCGATGAGCCGGGACCGCTGGCTCTCGATGGTCCGGGTTGCCATCACCGCTGTTGCATTGCAGCCAAAACCCATAATCAGTGGAATTAGTGCTTTGCCATGAAGTCCAAAGGAGTTCATGAGCCGGTCGAGTAAAAAAGCCGCCCGGGCGAGGTAGCCGGTTTCACTCAGGACTGACATGAAGAAGAACAGGATAACAATATTGGGCAAGAAAACGATGGTGCCGCCCACGCCGGCCATGACACCGTTCACCATCAGGTCGTGGACCATGCTGGGCGGGATCAGGTCGTCCACCACTTTGGTGAGCGCTTGCATCCCGTTGTCGATCCAGGTGGTCGGAATGGCGCCGAGGGTGAAGGTGGCTTGGAACATTAGCCACATCAGCCCCGCGAGAATTGGCAAACCGACAAAGCGATGCAAAAAAACATTGTCGAGTTGTCGGGTCAATTGGCTCCATCGATTGGGCGATGACGTCAAGGTGCGGACCTTGCCCAGCAGAGACTCAATAAAGCTAAAGCGCGCGTGGGCGATCATCGTGGCGCAGTCTTCGCCGTGATGAGCCTCTAAATCCTGGCAGGCGGCATGAACTTCGGCGATCAGGGCTTTGTGCTCGCTTTCGCGTTCCAAAAGCTCGCTGTCGCCTTCCAGTAATTTGATCGCCATCCAGCGGCTCTGCCCGGCATCGAGGATGCCGGGGTGCAGTTCGGCAATGATGGTTTGAACATGGGCAATGGCGGCTTCGAGGTCGGCGTCGTAATGGATCAGCGGCGCGCGCCAACTTTCAGGGCGCTCTGATAGGGCATGAATAGCGTCTCCGACCTCGGGGACGCCAATACCGTCTACCGCCACCGTTTCCACCACCGGTCCACCAAGAGCGGCCGATAGCGCGGCGGTATCGATGGTGATGCCGTGGCTGCGCGCCTCATCGATCATGTTCAAAACAAAAACGCACGGCCGGCCCATTTCAACCAATTGAATGGTCAAAAATAGGCTGCGGTGCAAGTTTCCAGCATCCAGCACATTGATAACGACGTCCGGGTGCTCAAAATGCAGCGCGTCGCGTCCCGCCCGTTCTTCGGGAAGGCGCCCATTTAAAGTATAAAGTCCCGGCAGGTCGACGATATCCAGCACCGCACCCCGATGCTTTACTTGGCACGAGCGCCGGGCAACGGTAACGCGGGCATAATTCGCCACCGTGCCGTGGTCTCCGGTCAGGCGGTTAAAGAGCACCGTTTTGCCGCAGTTGGGATTGCCGATTAACATCGCGGTGAACAGGTTCGGACGGTGAGTCATGGTGTTACCCAAAGTAATCGACAACGTAAAACTATTCCGATAAAGACTGAAATAGCCTTTATCGGTGCCAGAACCCCGAAGAAAAAAGGTTCAAAGTAAACGGGCGTTATTCAAAGCGAAGCAAAATTGAGCGCGCATCCTCATTGCGGAGCGACAATTGATAGCCAAGCAAGCTATAGGTTCGCGGATTGCCCATTGGCGCGGTGCGGTCAAGCTCAATCTCGGTGCCACGCACGATTCCGAAGGCGGTCAACCGGCGCTTGAGCGTATCGTCGGTTTTGCCGATTCCGACCACGATGCCCTTTTGGCCGGTTCCGAGGTCAGCTAGTGTGAGCGCTGAAGTCATTGATGCAGCATGTGAAATCGCCGCTTTTTTGTGTGCCCCAGCCATCGTGAACGCTCCTGAGTTTCTTGCCGCCCGTTAACCGACCAGGGTTAACATTTCGTGTTGCCCGATCGCGTGGTGCCAGTTAGGCGCTCTGGCCCGTTGGGGCCGACCCGGTGTCACCGGAGCTACGCGAATAATTATCATTTGCAGATGATGGGTGGCGCTGCCCTTGAAGTCAACGCGCAAATCCGCCGATCTGGGGGTGTTTGAGGGGTGCGGCAATATGTCCGCCGCTGCCTCGTTCCGGTATCCGCAATAGAAACGTAACGCGGATTCGAGGGATTGGAGCTTGGCGCCACGGCCAAGCTCCGGTCTCCACTACAGTTTTTCCGATAGGCCGTGGATGATCGGAAATTTCCAGGTTTTGTGCAACGCAACCGCGACCAAGCCGGCCAAAGACAGGGTGGCGATCAGGCTGGCAGATAGCCGGAAAAACCACCCAAACCCGGGCAAACTTAGCGCGAGTAACGCCAACACACCACAAATCCAGATCACAAACCCCTGACGGGCGTGAAAGCTAACAAACGGGTCGTCCCGGTTAAAGAGCAGCGGAACGAAACACAGGACACCAAGGTAGCTGAATGCTGCCATCAACGGCGACCGCACATCTTTCCCTTTGGGGACCCAGGCAAGAGCTGACTTCAACATCAGTCTGTCTATCCTTACGAATGCTTCGGTGCCAAGGCATCCGCAAGCTCGCTGCTCTCTTCGTCGGCCACGTCAACGTCTTGGCCCTGGCGGTAGCGCCAGTAGCCATAGGCGGCGGCGCCGACCCCAACTGCGACCAAAGCCGGCCCCCAGGCCCCCAGGCCAAGGCCCAAACCAAGGCTGAGGCCCTTGCCGGTCCAAATGGTGCCGCCGGTGGTCACGGCCGAGGCGCCGCCCGTTGCCGTTGGCAGGGCGGCTTGAGTAATCATGCCAGTGCCCTTGGCTCCTGCGCCGGCGGCGGCGGCGGTTTTTGCTCCGGCGGCCTTGGCCCCGGCCGCGGTCTTGGCAGCCAGCATCTCGCGAGCGGCTTCCTTTTCAACGCCAGCGGCGGCGGCCTTCCCCCCGGCAGCCTTGGCGCCGACGACTTTCCCTCCGGCAGCCTTGGCGCCAGCCACGGTCTTCGCGGTTGTGGCTTGGCGCGCGCCTTCCATTTCGATACCAGCGCCAGCGGCTTTCGTGGCCACGGTCTTGCCGGCTACGGTTTTGGCCCCCACAGCCTTGGCGCCGACGGTTCCCTTGGTGGCGACGGTTTGCCGCGCGACTTCGTTTTCAATTTCGCCCGGCGGCGGTGCGACAGCCATAATCGTTACCTCTTTGCTATCAAGCCAATTTCATTAACTCTGCACGCCAGAGATTTGCGGCACCGAATCGCCGATGTCAATATTCGTGTTGGAAGCGGTGGACGCGCACCGTAGGCGGCTTTTGATAACGAGGCCAAGGCCTTAATCGGCGTTAAGTTCCTTATCAAAAAATATCGTAAATTTTTAGATAATTTGCGTGAGGGAAGAATTAAGCAACAACCGCACTGGTTGTGGGCTTAGTGTAACTGTCAGAAAGCAGGAGATCGATTGATGCTGTTCGTTAGGTATATTAACTAAATATTCTTCGGCCAAGAAACCGCTAATCATCCCCCTATTCGGTAGTCTTTGGGCTGTTTCTAATTGCATAAAATATGATATATTCTGAGATTGAGCGATATATATCCCTAAAAATAGAAAATAATTATAATTCCACCCGTCTCAAGTATTTGTGCAAATTACCCCCCCCCCCCCCAACAGTTAAGCTAATCTGCGGCAAGCAATTGTGACGCTTGCCTAAGCTTTGGATCTTGCCTATCCGGTTAACGCAGACACCCACTACATGTTGGGTGCGCCAAATCGCCGGAGTAGAGTTCAGCGTAGGTCGGCGCCTCAGCCCCGCCCGCGATCCCCAGCAATGATCTGAAGGCATTGAACGGGTAGAAGCGTCGATTGAATCGGAAGGTGAACTCGTTGAGGTAGGCTTGCAGGTGCTTG
>CAIZDL010000098.1 GCA_903931735.1 uncultured Rhodospirillales bacterium | reverse complement strand
TCGGCCCTGCTGGCACGCCAGATGGCCCGCCAAGCCGACGCCGTCGTCAACGACCGCGCTCTTGATCAGCTCAGCACCGCAGCGTAACGTCCAATGGTCCGGCGCCCACCCATTTGCAACAGCGCCCGGGACATCCCCGGCGGCGCAATTGGCCGCAATCGCCCTTGATGACCGCGCGGCAGATGTGGTTCTGCGTGCGTCTGAGCGCAAGTTTCGCGATATGTTTCAAAACCATAGCGCGATTATGTACCTGATCGACCCGGAGAGCCTGTGCTACGTCGATGCCAACCGCGCGGCCCAGCGTTTTTATGGTTACTCCCACCAGGAGTTTCTGAATAAGCGCGTTTCCGAGATCAACGTTGCGGCAGAGCCTGAGTTGCGGCGGGGCATTTCGGCGGCGCTGGTTTCGGGGAATGCCATCTACACCACCCGGCACCGCTTGGCGGATGGCTCGATCCGCGACATGGAGGTGCGGCTGTCGCCGATCTACGGGTCTGAGCGCAAGCCGCTTTATTTCGCGGTCGCCTCCGATGTGACCGACCGGATTCAGGCCGAAGCGCGGGTGCGCCTGTCGGAGCGGCGGTTTCGCGACGTAGCCGACGCCGCAGGCGAATATATTTTCGAAATCGATCTTGAAGGCCGCTATATCTATCTTTCGGATCGGGTCGAGGCGGTTATCGGCTATAAGCCCGCCGACTTGATCGGTCGGCGCTTTTTTGAGGTGGTGCCTCCCGCAGCCGGTCATAATCTGGCGGGACTGTTCTTTGATATTGCCAGTCGCGGTATGTCGTTCCAAGACATAGAATATCCCGCTCTGCACAGCGATGGTTCCGAAGTATGGAAGCGGATCAGCGGCGTGCCGTTTTCGGATGCCGAGGGGCGGACCATTGGCTATCGGGGCGCTGGCCGGGATGTGACCGAACAAAAACGCAGTCAGGAAGAATTGCGGCTGGCGAAAGAGGCGGCGGAAACCGCCAATCAGGCCAAGTCTGAGTTTCTGGCGGTGATGAGCCACGAAATTCGTACGCCGATGAATGGTATTTTGGGAATGGCCCGCCTGTTGGCCGACGAGGCGCTGGCGCCAGATATTCGCCAGAAGGTTGCGGTTATTTATGAGTCGGGCGAGGCGCTTCTCACTATTCTTAACGACATTCTCGATTTCTCTAAGCTTGAAGCCGGGCGAATGGGGTTCGAGCAGGTGAGCTTTGATTTACCCCAGGCCCTTCACTCCGTTGTGGAACTTTTGACCGGGCGGGCGCGCGAAAAAGGGCTGGAGCTGATCCACGACATTGAACCCGATGTGCCGTGTTGGTTGATCGGCGATGTTAATCGCTTGCGGCAGGTGTTGCTGAATTTGCTGGGGAACGCTGTCAAGTTCACCGAGCGGGGCGAGGTGCGGGTTTCCGTGGCGCGGGTCGATGAAGACGCGGAGGCGGTGACCTTGCGCTTTGATATTATCGATACCGGCATCGGCATTCCCGACCATGTTCGCGCGCGGCTGTTCGAGTCCTTCGCCCAGGCCGATAGCTCGATCGCCCGGCGCTTTGGCGGCAGCGGCCTTGGGCTGGCGATTTGCCGCAAGCTGATCGAGCAACAGGGCGGTCGCATCGGCGTTGATAGCCGGGTTGGGCGGGGGAGTCGCTTTTGGTTCCGTTTGCGCTTTGCCCGCTCGGCAACGGCGCCAAGCCGGCCGGTTTTGGAGGCGTTTTCCGTGGCCCCAGGGCAGAAGCGGTCGTTGTCGGTGTTGGTCGCCGAGGATAATCCTGTCAACCAGTTGGTCGCGGTTGGCCTGCTGGAGCGCTTGGGCCACCGGGTGGTGGCGGTGAAGGATGGCGCCGACGCCGTGGGCGCCGTGCGCTCGGGCCGCTTCGATGTGGTGTTGATGGATGTGCAGATGCCCGGCATGGACGGTGTGGAAGCGACCCGGATCATTCGGACGCTGGCCGGTCCATGTGCCAAGATTCCGATCATTGCGCTCACCGCCACGGCGGTACAGGGTGAACTTGATCGTTGCGTAGAGGCGGGGATGAGCGATTTCTTAACCAAGCCGGTTGCCCCCGAAACCTTGGCCGCAGCCCTCGCGCGTCATGTTCGGGACCAACCATTACCGGAGCTGGCGGCGCTGCCTGAGGTGGAGCTATCGGGTCAGGGTTCGGGGCATCTCGATTCATCGGTGGTTGCCGGTATCGTCGAGCAGCTCGGCATGGAAACGACGCTGGAAATCTGCCGGTTGTTTATCAGCCAGTTGACCGAGCATCGCGACCGGATGATCGCCCAGGGGGCGCGCGGCGATCTGCGGGAACTGGGGCGGCTGGCCCACGCGGTCACTGGTATGACGGCCAATCTGGGCTTCACCGCCCTTGAGTCTTTTTGCCGGGGGCTGGAACGGGCCGGCGCAGAGGGGGACCGCGCCCAGATCGAGACGCTGCTTTCACGCCTCGATCCGTTGATTGCCGAATCTCTTTATGCTCTCAATCAACAGTTGCCGGGCACCCTCACGGAGTAGGGGGGCGGATTAGTTAAATTGCACGGTAAAAGTCCGGGTTTCCAAAGGCCGTCGGCCTTAGGTCGCCGAAGGCAGTTGGAAACCGTTAACCCAGCAAGTTAACAGACGCGCCCCGCCCTAGTACAACCCGCCGGTGCCGGTGGGGTCGGTGGCGGTCGGTGGGGCCTCCACCGCGCCAATATTGCCCCCGAGCACGGGTTCGGCTTCGGCGCCGGGCTCGGTGCCGGGCAGGAAGGATTCCCAGATCGCCTTGTGATCGCCGGGCTCGGCGGGGCGGCCGGTTTCGGGGTCCACGCGCACCAGCCGGAGCCCGGGCGGCACCCGGAACGGTTGGGCCGGTTTGCCCTTGAGCGCCTCGGCGATGATCTGCTGAAAGATCGGCACGGCGGTCGAGCCGCCGGTCTCGGAGCCACCAAGAGATTGCGGCTGGTCGAAGCCGACATACAGCCCAATCACCAAGTCGGGCGTGAAGCCGACGAACCAGACATCGTTGCTATCGTTGGTGGTTCCGGTTTTGCCGCCAAGCGGTCGGCCGAGCGAGGCCAGTTTGGCCGCCGTGCCGCGCTGGACAACGCCGGTCATGATATTGACGATCTGGTAGCAGGTGCGCGGGTCCTCGACCTGTTCGCGGGTATCGGGAACGGTGGGGATGGCGAGGCCGGGCCGCCAGGATGTGCCCATGCAGCCATCGCAGATGCGGTCGTCGTGGCGGTAAAGGGTCTTGCCGTTGCGATCTTGAACGCGGTCGATGAAGGTAGGCTGAATTCGTTTGCCGCCATTGACCAGCATGGCATAGGCCGTGGTCAGGCGCAGCACTGTGGTTTCACCCGCGCCCAGCGCCATCGGCAGGTAGGGTTGGAAGTTGTTCGCGATGCCGAACTTTTCGACGGTGACCTTCACCTTGTCCATGCCGACTTTTTCCGCCAGCCGCACGGTCATCAGGTTGCGCGACTTTTCGATGCCGACCCGGAGCGGGGTCGGGCCATAATAGCTCTGGTGGTAGTTTTCGGGACGCCAAACCGGCTGACCACGGCCGGGGCTGTATTCGAACGGGGCATCGAGAATCAGCGACGACGGGGTGAAGCCGTTATCGAGGGCGGTGAGATAAATGAACGGCTTGATCGCCGATCCGGGCTGGCGCATTGCCTGGGTTGCGCGGTTGAACTGGCTCATGGCGGGGTTGAAGCCACCGCTCATGGCCAGCACCCGGCCGGTGTGCGGGTCCATCGCCACCAAACCACCCTGGATTTTGGGCAGTTGGCGTGGGCTATAAGCGGCGCCGCCGTTCAGCGACTCGACCAGGATAACGTCACCGGGCTGAAAGATATCGCCGGGTTTGTGCGGCTCGGGGCCGACCGCGCCATCGTCCAGGGCCGGGCGCAACGCCTTCATCTCGGAAAACGGCAACCGACCGGTGAGCGAGTTGACGAACCCGAGAGTGGCTGCGTCCTTGCCGGTTTCCAGCACCACTGCGAGCCGCCACGCCTCGACACCCTTGGGGGCATGAACCAGCGCGAGTTTCTCCGGCCATGAGCTGAGATCGGGCAGGCGGGTGAGCGTGCCGTGCCAGCCGTGGCGGTGGTCGTAGGCGGAAAGTCCGGCCCGCAGCGCGCGCTCGGCAATTTCCTGAAGGCGCGGGTCCATTGGCGTGCGCACCGAAAGCCCGCCCTCGTAAAGCTGCTTGTCGCCAAAATGCTTGGAAAGCTCGCGCCGGATTTCCTCGGCATAATATTCGGCGGTGACTTGCTCGGTGGCGGTGCGGTGGCGAATGGCGAGCGGTGCGGCGCTGGCGGTTTTGGCGTCAGCGGCGCTAATGGCACCATCTTCCGCCATGCGCGATATCACCCAGTTGCGCCGGGCCAAGGCTGCTTGGTGCTGGCGGTCATTGCCATAGGTGTTGGGCGCCTTGGGCAGAGCGGCAAGAAAGGCGACTTCGGCAATGCTTAACTCATCAAGCGACTTATTAAAGTAATTGAGCGCCGCTGCGGCCACGCCATACGAGCGGTTTCCCAGAAATATCTCGTTGAGATATAGTTCCAGTATTCGGTCTTTGGAAAGCGCTTGCTCAATACGCAGCGCCAGGATCGCTTCTTTTAGTTTTCGAGTGTATGAAACCTCGTTGGTCAACAAAAAGTTCTTGGCGACTTGTTGCGTAATGGTTGAGGCGCCTTTCGGTCGGTGATCGCCGCCAAAATGGCCAAGATTGCTGAGGGAGGCGCGCAGGATGCCGACCATATCCACGCCCGGGTGGGTATAAAAGTTTTTATCCTCGGCGGATAAAAATGCGTGCAACAGCCGCTTTGGCATCGCCTCAATCGGGATAAAGACCCGGCGCTCGGCGGCAAATTCGGCTAAAATTCGTCCATCCCCTGCGTGAACGCGCGTAACCGTTGGTGGCCGGTAGTCGGACAGCCGATAGTAATCGGGCATTTCGCCGTTGTATTGGTCATAAATATAATAAAGCCCGACCAAGCCGGCCCCGGCTATAAAGAGAAGGGTGGTCGCCAGTCTAACCATTGCCGTTGGTCTCGCTCGTGGTTAAAGCGGTGGGGTATACCATAGCCGGGCGCGAACCATCAGCAAAAGTCGCGATTCGAGGGTCGGGTGCCCATCCGGCAAGATGCAAAATTTGGAAGGTGGCCGGTAACCGGCCATCGGGCTCGGCGTAAAGCTCGGCGTAGCGCCGGGCCGCCTCTAGCAGCACGGCGCGGCCGAGCGGACGGCGCGGGCGGGAAAGCAGCGCGCTGGTCTCGCCCATTCCCCTCAAATCTTTCATCAGGCGAACCATGTCGGCGTAGGTCACGGTGATGGTTTCGACATCGGCGACCGGTAGCGCAAAGCCGGCCCGGCGCAGCAATTGCCCGGCGTCACTCAGGGTGGTCAGGGGCGACAAGCGGGGCGCGGCGCCGCCCGAAATCTCCAGTTCGGCTTCAAACAGGCAGTGCCGCAGCTCTTTCAGGGTGTCGCCGCCGAGCATTGAGGCGATGAAGAAGCCATCGGGCCGGAGTGCCCGCTTGATTTGGATCAGCGCGCCCGGCAGATCGTTGACCCAGTGCAGGCTGAGGTTGGAAAGAATCAGATCGAAGCTCTCGTCGGCGAAGGGCAGGGCCTCTTCATCGGCGACCACCGCGAGGTCTCCCGCTTGGACGACGAGCGGGCGGGAAAGATCACATGAGACCAAACGCTCGATGCCCTTGACGCTCGCGGCCAGTCGGCCGGCGGTGCCGGTGTGGCAGCCAAGATCGAGGGCGTGGCAAAAACTTCGGCGCACGCACTGCAATCGTTCGACGAGGCTGGCCGCCGACTCGTCGAACAAAAACTCATAGTCGGCAAACCCGGAGGCGGCCCGGTCGCGACGGGAGCGGACCAGCCTGCGGTCGAATACGGTCATGGGGGAGCTGTAATCGTTCATGGCCTGACTGTATGGCGGAGCCTCGTTTGGCGGCAAGCGGGCAAACGTTTACCCACGTCGGCGGCCCTAATCGGCAGCGTTAAACTCGTCGAGCAATTCGCCGATGCGGGTGCTGTCGGACTGATCCATGATCGTTTGAGCCCGCCTGCTGGCGCTGCGCAGGTCAAGCGTGCGGATGCGCCGTTTCACCAGCGGTAATTTGTTGGGATTCATGGAAAATTCGTGGACGCCCAAGCCCAGCAACAGCGCGGTGAAGCGCGGATCGCCGGCGATTTCACCGCAGACGCTCACCGGAATCCGGGCACGCAGAGCGGCTTGAGCGGTAAACTGAATCAAGCGCAGCACTGCCGGGTGCAGCGGGTCGTAAAGGTGGGCGACCTGATCGTCGCCACGGTCGATGGCCAGGGTGTATTGGGTGAGATCGTTGGTGCCGATGGCGAGAAAGTCCGAGCAGGCGGCAAGGGCGTCGGCGGTTAGCGCCGCGCCGGGAACCTCAATCATCACCCCCAGCGGTGGCAGCGGGTCGGCGATTTTAACATTGCGCCGTTTAAGCTTTTTGACAACGCTGCCCATCATCTCGCGGACCCAGCGCACCTCGGATACCGTGGTGATCAGCGGGAGCAGAATGCGAACCGGGCCGTGCGCGCTGGCCCTGAGCATGGCGGCAAGCTGGGTTTCCAATAATTTGGGCTCGCGCTGGCTGAGGCGCACGGCGCGCAACCCCAGCGCGGGATTGTCGGATTCGTTGAAGCGGTTATCGAGCGCTTCGGCCAGCTTGTCTGAGCCAAGATCAAGGGTGCGTACGGTGACCGGACGGCCCCCCATGCCCTCGACCACGGTGCGCAACGCCTCGTATTGCTCCTCCTCGTCGGGGAGGGCGTCGCGGTTCATGAACATGAACTCGGTGCGAAAGAGCCCGATGCCGCTGGCCCCCGCCTCCAGTGCGGTGGTGATTTCGCGCGGCAGTTCGATATTGGCGAACAGGGCGACCGGAGTACCGTCGAGGGTGATCGACGGTAGGCGGCGCAGGCCCTTGAGCTTCTCCCGCTCCTGCTGAAGGGTTCCCTGACGGGCGCGATAATCGGCCAGGGTCATCTCGTCGGGGTTGAGAATGATCTTGCCGTGTTCGCCATCGACAATCACTTGATCGCCGTTGTGCGCCCCTGCCAGCAGGCCGTGAACGCCAAGCACCGCCGGAATCCCGAGTGAACGGGCCATGATCGCGGTGTGGCCCTCGGCGCCCCCCTGAACCGAGGCGAAACCCGCGACAATGCCCGGATCGAGCAGCGCGGTTTCTGCCGGTGACAACTCCTCGGCGATGATGATCACGCCCTGGGGCAACATCGAGAACGCTTGGTATTCGTGCTCGGTCAGGTTGCGAATTAGCCGGGAGCCGACCTCGCGGACATCGGCGATGCGCGCCGCCAGATAGGCGTCGGCCATGTCCTGAAAACTATGGGCGATGGAGTTGATTTCAGTCTGAGTTGCCGACTCGGCATTGACCAGATCTTCGCGGATGCGGCGCTCAACCCCGCGCGTCAGGCGTGAGCCGCTGACCATGGCCATGTGGGCTTCAAGCAAAAAGCCAACTTCCTCGGCCGCAGCTTCAGGGAGCAACAGCGCTTTGGTCTTCAGCTTTTTGATTTGGCGCCGAGCCTTGGCGGCGGCGTCGGTAAAGCGTTGGCACTCCGCGTCCACCGCATCGGCGGCGATGGTGTATTCGGGCACCTGGGTGGCGCCGGTTTCCACCACATAGGCGGGGCCGATCGCGACCCCGGTGGAAACTCCAAGGCCGGAGAAAACAACCTCTTTTGGATCGAGCAAACTAGTCTTCATCGAATTTTCTATTAACGAGATCGGCCAATGCCGCAATGGCGCCCTCGGCTTCGCGGCCATAGGCACAAATTTCGATGGTGCAGCCAGGGGCCGCCGCCAGCATCATTAACCCCATGATCGACTGGGCTGCCACCTGCTGATCCAGACGCCGAACTTCAATGTCGCAGTCGAAGCGCGCCGCGAGTTTGGCAAATTTGGCGGCGGCGCGGGCGTGCAGCCCCCGCCGGTTGGAGATGGTGACGATCTCGCAGGTTTCGCAGTTCGCGCCCATGGCACCCAACACTATGGGGTGGTCGTCGGTGGAGCAATGCAGGCTATCCATCGGTGTTTATCCATCGGCAAGCAGGGAAGAGGCAACATTAATATATTTTCGGCCGGCATCCCGGGCGGCGGCGACGCTCATCGCCAATGGCTCCACGGCGCGCACACTGGAGAGTTTGATCAGCATCGGCAGGTTGACGCCTGCGATCACCTCAACCTTGGCTTTATCCATGATTGAGATCGCGAGGTTGGAAGGAGTGCCGCCGAACATATCGGTCAGCACGACCACGCCGTTGCCATCGTTGACCTCGCTGACGCGGGCCATAATGTCACGCCTGCGCTGCTCCATGTCATCTTCCGGGCCGATGCAGACGGCGCGCACCTGCTCCTGGTGGCCGACGACATGCTCCAACGCGGCGATGAATTCCTCGGCCAGGCGACCATGCGTGACCAATACCATTCCGATCATCAACGTTCCCTCTGCTTCAGGGCGGCCCTATTCCAAAGTCGTCGAGTCCGGTTCGATCCATCCCGTATTCAGTCAACCTGGGCGCGGGGCGGTCCGCTCCAGATCCCGGTGCTCAAGGCCAACCGTGATGCGCCGCTCGCGAAGCCAGTCCGCCAGCTTTTCAGCCACGAACACAGAGCGATGACGACCGCCGGTACAGCCAATGGCAATGGTCAGGTAACTTTTTCCCTCAAGATTATAGCGCGGCAACAAAGGCCCAAGGAGATTGGTCAGGCCGTTGAAGAACACAGGAAAATCGGCGTCCCCCGCGACCATCCGGGCCACATCTTCGTTCAGCCCCGAAAACGGCCGCAAGGAGGGTTCATAGTGGGGATTGACCAAAAAGCGGACATCGAACACCAGATCCGCCTCGCGGGGCAGACCCAGCCGGTATGAAAACGAGGTCACAAAAACCTGGAGTCGGTTGCCGCCACCAAAAGCGAAATTCCCCGAGAGGACGCGCCGTATGTCGTGAATTGCAAACTGCGTGCTGTCGAGGGTTACGTCGGCGCGTTCCACCAGCGGTGCCAGCATGGTGCGCTCGCGGCGGATCCCGTCGGAAACCGGGCGGTCGGCGGCCAGCGGATGGCGGCGCCGGGTCTCGGTGAACCGTCGCTGTAAAACCTCGTCGTCGCATTCGAGAAACAGCAGGCGGACTTCAAGGTCCGGTCGGGCCTTAAGGCTCCCCAGGTGGCTGAGGAACGCGCCGACGCTAAAATCGCGGGTGCGGCTGTCGATTACCACCGCGAGTGGCCGGCGGCCGGCATCGTCCTGGCCGATCAACGCATCGACCAGCGACAAGCGGAGGTTGTCTACCGCTTCGTAGCCTAAATCTTCCAATGCCTTTAAAGACACCGACATTCCGGCCCCGGACATCCCGGTTACCAACACGATGCGCCGTTTCCCGGGGGTGGGAATGGAGGTATCCGGTGTGGGGGGGGGCGGGGCGGGCCGCGCGTCGTTCATGCGACCTCCGGAACTTCGCCCAATCGTCCCTGGCGGGCGGCGGTTGCGGCGATCCGCACTTTCGCGGTTGCCGACGCCTCAAACGGTGCCAGCGCAAGCCTGGGTAGTCGCCCTTCGGCGATATTGGCCCATTCCACCTCGGGCAGGCGCTCAACTTCATGCGGTTCGACCAAATCCACCACCAGATGCAACTCGCTGACGGGCGCGAACGGAACCCGCATCAGGCCGACGCCGCGCACTTCCAAGAGACCGGCCAGGGCTTTCGGGGCATGCGCGATAATTTTGCCCTGGTCCATCCGCACATCCACCCGGTCATCCGCGATTAGCATGGCCCCCTGATCGATCAGGCGCAGTGCCAAATCGGATTTTCCGGCCCCGGATTTTCCACAAAGCAGCACGCCGGCCCCCGAAATAATCACACTGGTTCCATGTATCGTCTTCATGGCCTGGGACAATGTGGCGGGCTGCATTCGCCGTCAAGGGTTTGCAAACTATGATCGTCCTTTCGGCCCATGAGGGGGGGCGGACGACCATAATTTGAGCTGCGGGTCGTCGCGCGTTGCGCGGTTGTGTCAAATTTAGGGCGGTTTAGAGATGTTTTATTTCGTGTGCTGTCGCAGTGCGGTAGCGGCCTCCCTCCGAGTCGGGTGCGGTGCGGTATGTACCGGGCCGGGGGCAGCAGCGTCTTTGCCGCTGGGCGCGTCTTTTGGCACTCTTGCTTCACCCTCATGCTTTCAGGCCAAAGGAACGCGCGCGCCCAGCCTTTATTGGGTGGCTCCTCACTCCCACTCGATCGTCCCCGGCGGCTTGCTGGTAATGTCATAGGTAACGCGGTTGATGCCGCGAACCTCGTTGATGATCCGGGTCGCGGTGCGGGCCAGAAAGTCGTGATCGAAGCGGTAATAGTCGGCGGTCATGCCATCGGTCGAGGTGACCGCCCGCAGTGCGAGCACATAATCATAGGAGCGGCTGTCGCCCATAACCCCGACGGACCGCACCGGCAGCAGCACGGCGAACGCCTGCCAGATTTCGTTGTAAAGGCCGGCATTGCGGATCTCCTCCAGATAAACCCGGTCGGCCTTGCGCAGCAGATCGAGCTTTTCCGGTGTGATGTCGCCGGGAATACGGATCGCAAGGCCGGGGCCGGGGAAGGGGTGGCGACCGACAAAGCTCTCGGGTAAGCCAAGTTCCCGCCCCAGTTTGCGCACTTCGTCTTTGAACAAATCCCGCAGCGGTTCGACCAGTTTCAGCTTCATCCGCGCGGGCAGGCCACCGACATTGTGGTGGGATTTGATCGTTACGCTCGGCCCGCCGCTCACCGAGACGCTCTCGATAACGTCGGGGTAAAGCGTGCCTTGGGCCAAAAACTCGGCGCCGCCAACCTTATGAGCCTCGGCGTCGAAAACATCGATGAAGGTGGCGCCGATAATCTTGCGCTTGGTCTCAGGATCGCTCACACCGGCCAGCTTGCCGAGAAACAGCGCCTCGGCCTCGGCGTGAACGAGCGGTATATTGTAGTGGTCGCGAAACAGCGTGACGACCTCTTCTGCCTCGTCCATCCGCATCAGGCCGGTGTCAACGAAGATGCAGGTGAGTTGATCGCCAATCGCCTCATGAAGCAGCACCGCCGCCACCGTGCTGTCGACGCCGCCGGAAAGGCCGCAAATGACCCGCCCCGTGCCGACCTGCGCCCGGATCTTGGCGATTGCCGCCTCGCGAAAGGCGGCCATGGTCCAATCTCCGGTGCATCCGGCCACCTTGTGGATGAAATTGCCGAGCAATTGGGCGCCGTGGGGGGTATGCACCACCTCGGGATGGAACTGGAGGCCATAAAAGCGCCGGGATTCGTCGGCGATGGCGGCAAAGGGGGCGCCGTCGCTCACGCCAATCACCCGAAAGCCGGCGGGAAGCGCCGTTACCCGGTCGCCGTGGCTCATCCAAACCTGTTCGCTGGTGCCGGCTTGCCAAACGCCGTCGAACAGGGCCGAGGCGGAGCTGACTTCGAGAGTGGCTCTGCCATATTCGCGGTGGTGGCTGCCCTCGACCCGGCCGCCGAGCTGGGCGCACATGGTTTGCTGGCCGTAGCAGATACCAAGCACCGGCACGCCGAGCGTGAACACCGTATCGGGAGCACGCGGGGCGTTTTCATCGCTGACCGAGGCCGGGCTGCCCGAAAGAATCACCGCTTTGGCACCAAAGGCGCGAATGCGCTCCTCGGTTGCCGAGTAGGGATGGATCTCACAATAAACGCCGCTTTCGCGGACGCGCCGGGCGATCAATTGGGTCACTTGCGACCCAAAATCCAGAATGAGAACGCGATCAACGGCCATGGACGCATACCCGGAAGCAAGGGAAAAGGAAGACGCCCTCTTGCTACTCCAGCGGTGGGTTGATGGGCAAGCGCGCGAGTTCGGCAAGGTCGCGCCAGCCATAGGCGATTTCCGGCAAAAGCGCCCGGCCGAGGCAGATCGTTTGCTCTGCCAAGCGCTGGCCGCCCAGGCGTTCGTAGAACCACCGCGACGGGTTGTCGCGCAAAACCCAAACCACCATGCCTTCAAGGCCCTTTGCCATCAGATCGGCGGCCATTGCGGACAAAAGGCGCCGCCCGAGTCCCCGGCCTTGGGCGCTGTCGAGAAGATAAAGGGTGTAAACCTCGCCTTCGTGGCCCGGAATCGCTGTGCGCTGATGGCCGCAACTGCCAAAACCGACCAGCCCAAGGGTGCGCTCAAGCGCGACATGGACGCCGCAGGTTTCGCGCTGAGTTGAGAGTTGGGTCTGCCAGCGCTGGGTGCTGACCGCTTCCGAGAGACCAAGCAAATAGCTGTCCGGAACCAGGCCAGGATATGTGGTCTGCCAGCTCTCAACATAAACCTTCGCGATGGCTGGAGCGTCGGTGACCCGCGCTCTCCTGATCACCGCCATGTGGTGTTTTCCATTTTTATCGCTCCGGGAGGCCCGCCCGGTGGGGGCGAAACCGATGGCCGAGTCGGGCTGTAACGTCCCCTTATATCCGGATGGTGAGGGGGTGGGGCTGGCGTTCGCGCCGGAATGTCTCGATTCGGGCGTCGGCGGCGGCGTGATCCCACTATAGAGCGTAATCTCGGCCATTTGCACCCTGGGGTATGGCACGGGTGTGGTTGATCTGGGGCAGAGCGGGGCCGGGGCGCCGGACTGGCCGCGGGGCCGGGGGAAAGCTGTCAGAGCCGCGCGAATGATGAAGAGTGTTGAGATTGGCGGGAATCGGGCGGTATTCATCGAAGACTTCAGCAAAGACCTCTGCCGGTTGACCAAAAAAGTCGGAGCAAACCAGCGATGCCGGGCGATCACGGTGGCTGTGGTTGGGGGCAAAAACACCGGCGTCATCCCTCCGGTTGGCTGTCAATTCGGCCGTTTGCGCTATTCCTGGCGGGGAAGACGCTGGCTTCGACCGAGAAGACTCTGGGCGAGCCCGGGGCGTTTTGACACGGCGGGCGAAATATTTCGCGATTTCCTGGGAGAGGGGATTGACGATGGCGCGACCTCTGGACAGAATGCACCGCTTCCCAAGGTCGGCCGCGCCGGCATCGTGCCTGGGGACGTGGCATTGGGCTATCGCCACGCGATCGGAGACGCTTATGAGCAAGTTTTTAATGGTCGTTCTTTCCGTTGCTCTGTTGGGGCTGGGCTCCGCCGGCGTTGTTTATCGCGGCTGGCAGGAGACGCATCCGGCCGATCAAACGCCGGATCTGACCAAGCACTCGCCGAGCGAAGTTCTTGCCTCTACCTATGTGTGGGTCACTGGCGAGTCTCCCAAGACGATCCCGGAAGTCGCCAAACGAATCGCCGATCAATCGCCAAATCTGCCCAAGGTTGATTTTTCCAAGATCGATGTGACCAAGGCGGTCAACGATGTCGTGGCCTGGGTTGCTGGTGGCGGCGCGCCGGCTGCGGTTCCGGCGCCTGTAAAGCCGATTGCGATGGCCCCCGCGCCTAAGCCTGTCGCTCCAACCCCGCCGGTGGCCGCTCCCGTTGCAGCGCCGGTGCCTGCACCAGCGCCGGTGGTTGCGCCCGTGGCATCGGCTCCGGTTGCGATGAAGGCCAAGGAAGTTTTGGTTGCCCCGGTCGCTCCTGCGGTACAAACCCGGCAGGCCGAATCAGCATCGGGACCCGATGTGATCAGCATTGGTGGGGAATGGACCCCGCCGCAAAAGGGATGCGCGATTGGTGGCGTTACCGGTGTCGGTGCAGCGTTGGTGATCGGTCCGGCTCAGGTTGCGGCTCTTACCACTGGCGCCGTTGCGGTGTTGCCGTCGAATGCGCGGATGGTCGGGACGGTGATTGCCGGAGCGCTGGTTACAGGGTGTGCCGTTGGTGCGGTGCTCGCGCCGGTCTTCGGCCAGTAATCCGGACCTGTTACGGAAAGTTTGATGCCTTCATTATCCAGTTCTGCGATCGGCCCGGAGCTTTTGCGCCGGGCCCTTTGCTATCGGCTCACCGAGGTGGATCTCCCCGGCCTGTCCAACCACTACCGGGGTAAAGTCCGCGATAATTACAGCCTGCCCGACGGGCGGCGTATTCTGATCGCGACGGATCGTCAGAGCGCATTCGACCGGGTGTTGGCGGCGGTCCCGTTCAAGGGGCAGGTGCTCACCGAGATCGCCCGTTTTTGGTTTGAGCGGACCGCCGATATTTGTGCCAACCACGTTCTTTCCCATCCCGATCCCAATGTGCTGGTCGCCCAGGAATTGATCATGCTGCCGGTTGAGGTGGTGGTGCGCGATTATCTGACCGGAAGCACGGATACCAGCATTTGGACCGCCTACGCCAAAGGTGTGCGGAAGTTTTGTGGAAATCCGCTTGCCGAGGGCATGGTCAAAAACCAAAAATTGCCCGAGACATTGCTCACCCCCAGTACCAAGCCGGCCGGTGGTGGCCATGATGTTTCGGTTAGTCCTGATGAGTTGATCGCCCGGGGCTGCATCACGCCCGAGCAGTGGGGCGAGTTGGCCGAGGTTTCGCTCCGTCTTTTTGCGCGCGGGCGTGAGATTGCCGCCGCAAATGGCCTGATTTTGGTCGATACCAAATATGAGTTCGGGCTAGATCGTCTGGGCCGACTGACCCTGGCCGATGAGATTCACACTCCCGACAGCTCGCGCTATTGGTTTGCCGAAAGTTATGCCGCGCGCCATGCTGCCGGGCAGGAGCCAGACAGTTTGGACAAGGAGTTTTTGCGGCTGTGGTTGCGCGCGCGCTGCAACCCCTATACCGACCCGCTCCCGGAAATTCCTGAAGACGTGTTGGTTGAGTTTGCGGAAAAATATATTCGGCTTTACGAGACCATCACCGGGAAGCCATTTGCCGTTCCCGATATGACAACGCCGATTCTCGATCGTATCCGGCTTGCGCTTGCCGAGTTCACTCCGGCGGCTTGAACCTCAAGTCCAGGCTTAGAGCGGGCAGCGCACACCACAGCCCCCTCCCGCAGCCAAGTGGCCGGCGAGGGGGGCAGGCATGTGAGACGACTGAAGCCGGGATCAGACTTCGCCCATCCGCTCGAACTGAGTCTGGTCCTGAAGGGCTGCAACGGCCAGCGTCTTCAGCGTCTTGGGGTCGTCGGCGCGTTTCATTTGCGCATGGGTCATTCCGATGGCATCCCGGCGTACGGTCACCACCTGCCAGACGCCACCACCCGGCCCCAACCTGCGGAAATACTGACCTTCGGCGATATCGCGTGTGCGGGGCATCCTTGCACTCCATTGACCAATGTGTTTGCCAGAGCACGTCCAGCGCGGTCTCCGACGCCTCGGTGCCGCTCTTGTCGTCTCCGACCCCTCGTGGAGATATGGTACGGGGTCTCCGACCCCTCATGGAAATATGGTACGGGAATTTTCACAATCTTGAAATCCCCGTAACGAAAAAGCGTCTTGCCTGTGGCGGGTATACAACGGATTGATGGCTGCACGCGCTATTTTGGCTATAGATAGAGACGCCGAAGTGGCTAATGATCCGAAACCGCCCCCTTCTCCCGAGTCGACAGGCGGGAAAATGGGGCGGTTGATCGGTCAAGTTGGGAGCCCGCTTCAAAATAATCGTCGACGCGGAAAACTTTTCTTCCGTGCCGTCCAAAGCTTAGGGCGCAAGCTCTGCGTAAGCGCCGTTGTGCCACTGATAAACCACGTAGGCCGTGGTGGTGACATCGCCCTTTTCATTGAAGCCGAAGGCGCCGATCACGGTGTTGAACTGATTGGCGTGCAACTGTTTCACCACCTTATCGAGATCGGTGCTGCCGGCGCGGGTCACGGCTTGGACATAGGTTTGGATCGCGGCGTAGGTGTAGAGGGTGTAGCCTTCCGGCTCATAACCGCTGGTGCGGAAGGCGTCGGCCACGGCCTTGCCTTCAGGTTTGGTGCGGGGATCGGGGCCGAAGGTCATGAGCGTGCCCTCGCCGGCGGCCCCGGTGATACCCCAATATTCGCTGGTCATCAGGGCATCGCCGCCAATCAAGCGGGCCTGAAGCCCTTGATCGTGCATTTGACGGGCGATCAGGCCAGCCTCGGTGTGGTAGCCGCCGATGAACACCGCGTCTACTTGAGCTTGCTTAAGTTTGCTCACCAAAGCCGAAAAGTCTTTTTCGCCGGCCGAATAGGCTTCAAACAAAACTTCGGTCACACCCGCCGCGTTCAGCGTGCGTTTGGTGTCGTCCGCGATCCCCCGGCCATAAGCCGACTTATCGTTGAGAATGGCGACTTTGCCGGCTTTATAATGGGTTGCAAGATAAGCCCCGGCCACCGCACCTTGCTGGTCATCGCGGCCACAGACCCGGAAGACGTTTTTAAAGCCTTGCTCGGTGAATTTGGGGTTGGTTGACCCCGGCGAAATCTGGAGGATGCCCTCTTCGTTGTAGACGGCCGACGCGGGAATTGATGAGCCCGAGCAAAAATGCCCGGCCACAAACTTGGCGCCGTTTTTCGCGATTTGGTTGGCAGCGGCCACGGCCTGTTTCGGATCGCAAGCGTCGTCGCCGTAGAGCAACTCCAGCTTTTTCCCCAGAACGCCGCCGGCAGCATTTATGTCGGCGACAGCACGGTCGGCGCCATGGCGCATTTGCTCCCCAAACGACGCGGTGGACCCGGTGAACGGCCCGGCGACCGCGATTGCAATGGTGTCCTCGGCGTGAACCGTGGCGCCCCCAAAGACGGTGAGGGTGGCAGCGGCAATAAGAGCCAGTTTCAGAGTCATGGTTTAATGGTCCTCCGTCTGTCTGCGATTGAGATGCGACGTGTTATAAGCGATTTGATTTTAACGCGCCATGGCGTCGATGCCGCCGATTGCGCGGAATACTACGGATATGACCGCCTAAAACTTGGGCGCGCCTGTGCCTGTGTCTGTGCGCTCCCCCCAGGTAAGGGGACCGGTCCGGCGGTAGAGCCAGGGGTATTGCTCGACCATTCGGCGGGCCAGAGTCAGCCGGTATGCGGCAAGGGCGATCACCACCAGCACCCCTGTGTGGCTGAGATAGCCCGGAAGATGCCACAATGGTTGGTTAAACAAGCCGTATAGCAGGAAGCGGTCCCCGCCGCCGAGGAGAATGGCATAGATCAGCGCGATCGTCGCCGGTTTCCAGGCGGTGGCGGCAGCTTGCCCGGCCATGAAGGCGCACCCCCCGACCAGCACCACCGTAAGGCCAAAGAAGACCGTTGGCGAGACTCCGAACAGGTTTTCGATCAAGGCGAAGCTCCTTTGCCGGGTGATTAAGGTGGTGGGGGCGTGGTTTCTCGGCTTGCAGTGGCGCCCACGGCAGGCCATCTTGGTGAAGGAATAATGGCGCCCGGGCGGTAAGCCCGGCGCTAACCGCAAATCCGACTATAGAAGACCAACTGCGTGTTGAAAAGCGCGGCGGGTTGTGACCTAAAGGCGGGGCTTGCGTTAGAAGAGGGGAACTCAGCGAATGCCGTGGAGCAATCAGGGTGGGGGCGGCGGTGGCGGCCCCTGGGGTCCGCCACCCGGCGGCGGTAGCGGCGGTGGCCCGAGTCCGTGGGGCCGCCCGTCTGGCGGTGGGGGCGGTGGACCGCAGGGGCCGGACCTTGAAGACTTGCTGCGAAAAAGCCAGGACAAATTCCGCAAACTGGTCCCTGGCGGGTTCGGCAGTGGTAAGGGCGTGGCGCTGGTTGCATTGGCTTTGGCGGTGCTGTGGCTGGGGTCTGGCTTTTACCGGGTTCTCCCCGATGAGCAGGGCGTGGTGTTGCGCTTTGGTGAATGGGTGCGCACCGAGCCGCCTGGCCTGCGCTATCACTGGCCCAATCCCATTGAAACGGTGTTTACGCCCAAGGTCACGCGGGTTAGCCGGATCGAGATTGGGTATCGTTCGGGCGCCGCCACCACCGAGGTTCGGCGCGGGGCGACCGCCGATCGCGATGTGCCCGATGAAAGCCTGATGTTGACGGGCGATGAAAACATCATCGACGTTGATTTCACGGTGTTCTGGGTGATCAAGGACGCAGGTAAATATCTCTTTAAGGTCCGCGATCCCGAGGCCACGGTAAAGAAGGCCGCCGAGAGCGCGATGCGTGAGATCATCGGCCGCACCGAGTTGCAACCGGCTCTGACCGAAGCCCGGCAGCAAATCGAGACCGGCACCGGCCAATTGCTTCAACATATGCTGGATGAGTACCAGACCGGCATTCAGGTGACCCAGGTTCAATTGCAAAAGGCCGACCCGCCGGCTCCGGTGGTCGACGCCTTTAACGATGTTCAGCGCGCCCGCGCCGACCGCGAACGGTTGCGCAACGAAGCCGAGGCGTATCGCAACGATATCATCCCGCGCGCCCGTGGTGATGCCGAGCGCTTGAGCCAAGAGGCGCAAGCTTACCGCGAGCAGGTGGTCAGCCTCGCTCAGGGTGACGCTTCCCGCTACACCGCGATTTATAACGCCTACACCCAATCGAAGGAGGTGGTTGGCCGGCGGATGTATCTGGAAACCATGGAGCAGGTGTTTAAGGGAACAAATAAGGTGATCGTTGACACCAATCCGGGTGCCCAAGGTGTTATTCCCTATTTGCAGTTGCCGAATTTGACGCATACGGCGCCGTCGTCGACGGCGCCGACCATCTCGCAACAGCAACGCCGGTGAGGGCCAGATGAACGCTATCAATAATCGCGCGCTGGTGATTGCCGGTATCGTGGCCGTTCTTGGCGCATTTTTGCTGTCGGCATCTCTTTACACAGTAACCGAGATGCAGCAGGGGTTGGTGCTCCAGTTTGGCGAACCGGTACGGGTGGTGCGGACTCCGGGGCTAAAAGCAAAGATCCCCTTCATTCAAAACGTCGTGCTGCTCGACCGCCGCATTCTCGATGTTGATCCGCCAGTTGAACAGGTAATTCTCTCGGATCAAAAGCGCCTGGATGTTGACGCTTTTGCTCGCTATCGCATCGTCGATCCTTTAAAATTCTATCAGTCGGTGGGCAGCGAGATGATCGTTGAGCAACGGCTGGCCTCGGTGGTCAATTCGGCGCTGCGCCGGGTGCTTGGCAACGTCACGTTGCTGGCGGTGCTCTCCCAGGAGCGGACCAAGGTGATGTCCGATATCAAGAGCGAGGTGAACGGGGAGGCGAAGGATTTTGGCGTGGAAATCGTCGATGTCCGGATTCGTCGGGCGGATCTGCCCGAGGAGACCAGCCAATCGATCTTCGCGCGGATGCGCTCGGAGCGTGAACGCGATGCCGCCGAGGCCCGTGCGCAAGGCCAGGAGCAGTCTCAACAAATCCGCTCTCGAGCCGATCGTGAACGCACCGTGATTTTGGCTGAGTCCCAGCGCGATGCCCAGAAGGCAAGAGGCGAGGGCGACAAGCAGGCGTTGAAGATTATTTCGGACGCCACGGCCCAAGACTCGGAGTTTTATGCGTTCTACCGTTCGTTGGAGGCGTATCGGAATGCGCTGCGGACCGAGGACACAACTTTGGTGCTCTCGCCCAACGGTGACTTCTTTCGCTATTTTGGCAGTATAAAAGGGGCGGCTGGTCCATAGCGCGCCTGGGTCCAGTCTCCCGCGCGGGTGCGGGGGTTCGTGGTTTAGACGGCATAAAGTTTAGGAGACCGTTTCCGTGACAGATCGTGTTCGTTTCCGCGTCATCGCGCCCGTTGCCGTCCTGATGTTTGGACTGGCGGCGGGCTCTGGTGGTTCCAAGGCTTTGGCCGAGGTGTTTCAGGCCCCTTCAACGGGTCCGGTTGCGGGGCAGGCTGCGCCTGCGGCGGCTCCGGCGCCGGTTGCCCCGCGTTTTGGGGCGCCGGAGCAGGGGTTTGCCAATCTCGCCGAGCGGTTGTTGCCGGCGGTGGTCAATATTTCCACCTCGCAAACGCTGTCGCAGCGCCGTGGGACGGGGGCTGCGCCGGGCAAGCCGCAACCGCCGGGGGCAAAGCCCAACGATGCGCCGGAGATGCCCCAGTTTCCGCCGGGGTCGCCGTTTGAGGAGTTCTTCAAGGACTTTTTCGACAAGCAGGGCAAAGAGCCGAACGCTCCGCCCCGGCGCGCGACCTCGCTGGGGTCTGGCTTCATCATCGACGCCAAGAAGGGGTTCGTGGTCACGAACAACCATGTTATCCAAGACGCCGACGAGATCACCGTTATTCTTCACGACGATACTAACCTCAAAGCCGAGGTGGTTGGCCGTGATACCAAGACCGATATCGCGCTCTTGAAGGTTGCCGTCGATCATGGGCTTGTGGCGGTGCCGTTTGGCGATAGCGATCGGATGCGGGTTGGCGACTGGGTGCTGGCCATTGGCAACCCGTTTGGCCTTGGCGGCACGGTTACCGCGGGCATTCTTTCGGCCCGTGCCCGGGATATCAATGCCGGTCCCTATGATGATTTCCTGCAAACCGATGCCTCGATCAATCGCGGTAATTCGGGCGGGCCGATGTTCAACCTTTTGGGGGAGGTGATCGGTATCAACACCGCGATCTTCTCGCCTTCGGGTGGGTCGGTCGGGATTGGTTTTGCCATTCCCTCGGCTTTGGCCCGGACCGTTGTTGCTCAGTTGGAGGAATTCGGCCACACCCGGCGCGGTTGGCTCGGGGTGCGGATTCAGGGCGTGACCCCGGAAATCGGCGAGAGCCTGGGCTTGCCCAAGCCCCACGGCGCGCTGGTGGCGTCGGTTACGCCTAACGGTCCCGCCGCCGCCGCCGGGATTCAGCCCGGCGATGTCGTGACCTTGTTTGATGGCAAAGAGGTCAGCGAAATGCGTCGCTTGCCTCGGATCGTCGCCGATACCGCGATCAATAAAGCGGTGCCGGTGGTGGTTTGGCGCAAGGGCAAGCAGCTAACCTTCCAGGTTAAGGTTGGGGAGCTGGAAGCGGCTGAAGACTCAGGGCTGCTCGCCAATGCCGGCGAGGACGCCGGGAAGCAACAGCAGGCGCCAGCGCCGGCCAAGGCGTTTGATAAGCTCGGTCTCAAGCTTTCCGCAGTCACCGCAGAGTTGCGCCAGCAGTTCGAGTTGAGTGCGGAAGCCAAGGGGGTGGTGGTCACCGAAGTGCAGACCGCGAGCGCTGCGGCGGAGAAGGGGCTGCGTCCAGGCGATCTTATTCTCGAGATCAGTCAGCAAGAAGTGACCAGCGTCGTCGATGTCGCCAATCTCGTTCAGAAGGCACGGAGTGACGGCAAGAAGTCGGTGTTGCTCTTGGTGGACCGTCAGGGGGATTTGCGTTTCGTGGCCCTGTGGTTCGTCGAGGATGCGCCTAAGGACACCGGCCGGGATCTCCCCAAGAAAGACAAGTAGAGCCGCAGGAATGGGACTCCGGCGCGTCCTGGGGAGGCTCTCTCTCTTGGGTGCGCCGGAAGCGCTCGAGGCGCTTTTAGCCCGCTGGTGAGTCGGGCATCATGGTTTGCCCGATCGGATTTCTTCCCCCAATAGCCCCTGCGGCAAATTTATCGTGGTCAGTCTTGGCCGGTGATAATTGCGCCTCCACCTTGCCCGAAAAGCCTCGCCCTTTGTATTCAAATTAACTGGTAACAAACTGATTAACCGCGGTTTATTGCGTTTTTTCTGGGGAACAGGCAAGAGCGCCAGGGTAACCAAGGCCGATTGAAGAAATGCCATTCTCAAGTTCGAAACTTTAGCTGGAGAAATAATCTGTCTATAGCGCAAAATATAAATGGATATTTCTATCGGCATAATCCATCGCTACAATAGATGTATGCCTGCCTATCCGGTTGACGCAGACACCCACTAGGTATAGTATTTTATAGAAAGTTGCTGGTCTGGCCAGCAATGCGTTGGAAATGGCGATCTGGGATGAATGCATCTGCCCCGAAGTTGATGGATGTTGAGCAACGC
>CAIZDL010000097.1 GCA_903931735.1 uncultured Rhodospirillales bacterium | reverse complement strand
CGCCGTGGTCCCCAGTTTTGTGCAAAAGCTGCTGGCCCACCTGTAACCCCGGGGGGCGCTGTTTAGAGCATGATCCGATTCAGCGGAATCGCATCATGCTCTAATTCTTTTGTTCTTTGGGCGGATGGATTTCAGCGCTACGGGATCAGTCCACCCCGTCGCTGCCCGCTCTAGTCGAACCGGTAGCCGTAGCGCAGACCCAGGAAGTTCATCCCGGCGTTTTCCTTGGCAAACAGTCCAGCGTTGGACATGTGGCCGAAGAACACGGAGGCCGAGTGCCCGCCGCCAAAATGATAGCCGATGTCGCCGCCCTCGCGGAACAAGATGACCGAGCCGAGCGCCGGACGATGAGTGTTGACGATGACGCCCGTGGCGTCCTTTTGGACCTTAAGCTGGCCGTTGTGGCCGGTGAGGCCGAAGTTGAGCGCGAAAAAGATGTTGCTGCCGAGGTTAAAGTCCCAGGTCAGGCCTGCATAGCCGGCGCTGGTGTAGCCGGCGGTGTTGCCGGTAAACCCAACATGAACTCTCGGCTGATAAATGGAATTCAGCACCGGAGTTTCGGAGCTGCTAAACTTGATCGGTGTAAAAAGAACTTCACCGTTGATATCGACGGAGTTCATTTCTTTTTGTTTGCTCTGCTGGTCGCGCAGGGCATCATGATCAAAGACGCCGCCCTTGATCTCCGAGATATAGCCGCCAAGAGCTTCGGCCGACGCTGGGGCGCCCCCAAAAATGATAATCGCCGTAAAAACGGCTACGGAAATGATAGACCGACCCATTTTCTGCAAGACACCATCCCTCGCGCAGCTGAAATTCCATTTACCATAGGCGAGGGGGTGTTTTGAAACCGATTCAGCGGGAGTTTGCTGCCTCGGTTATGGTTGATTACGGATGTGACATATCAGACACCGCGTTTGGGGGCGCGTTTTATGGCTGAATTGCCGATTATTCATCTTTTACCAGCGGTGAGGAAGGCGCTTGCCAGCGGTGGTCTGGCGGTGCTTCAGGCGCCGCCGGGTGCCGGCAAAACCACGGGAGTGCCGCCGGCGCTGCTGGTGGAACCGTGGCTCGGCCCGGCAAAGGTGATGGTTTTGGAACCCCGGCGGCTGGCTGCGCGGGCGGCGGCGGTTAGGATGGCGGCCGAGTTGGGCGAACCGGTGGGCGGCACGGTGGGGTATCGGGTTCGGCTCGATAGCCGGGTGAGCGCCCGCACCCGGATTGAGGTGGTGACCGACGGCATCTTTTTGCGCCAGCTTCAAAACGATCCTACCTTGGCGGGAGTCGGCGCTGTGCTGTTCGACGAGTTTCACGAGCGGCGCCTTGATAGCGACCTGTTGCTCGCCCTGTGTCTTGAGGCGCGGGGGGCTGTGCGCGAGGATCTGCGAATTTTGGTGATGTCGGCGACGCTGGAGGGCGGCGCCGTTTCGGCACTGTTGGGCGGCGCACCGCTGATTACCAGCGAGGGCCGGTGTTTTCCGGTGGAAACCTATCATGTGCCGCCGCTCCCAAATTCCCGGGTTGAAGATTCGGTGGCGTCGGCGGTGCGGCGGGCGCTGGCGGAGGAGAGCGGCGATATTCTGGCGTTTCTGCCCGGCACCGCCGAAATTCGCCGTTGTGCCCAGCGGTTGGAAGGGATGGCGGACCCGGCGGTGACGGTAGCGCCTCTTTATGGCGATCTGTCGCTCGGGGACCAAGACCGGGCGATCGCCCCATCGCTCCCCGGGCGGCGCAAAGTGGTGCTCGCGACCTCAATTGCGGAAACCAGTTTGACCATTGAGGGTGTACGTGTCGTGGTCGACGGTGGCTTGATGCGGGTGCCGCGCTTTGATCCCGGCAGTGGCATGAGCCGGCTCGAGACCGTGCGGGTCTCGCGGGCATCGGCCGACCAGCGCCGGGGCCGGGCGGGACGTACACAGCCCGGCGTCTGCTATCGGCTCTGGCCCGAGGCCGAACACCGAGCCTTACAACCGTTTTCGCTGCCCGAAATCCTCTCCGCCGATCTGGCCCCGTTGGCGTTGGAACTGGCGGAATGGGGGGTGGCGGAGCCCGGGAGTCTTGCTTGGCTCGATCCACCTCCGGCCCCGGCGCTCGCCCAAGCTCGCGATTTGCTCGGTCAATTGGGCGCGGTCGACCGCGCCGGGGTCATCACCAGCCATGGCCGGGAAATGGCGGCGTTGGGCGCGCATCCCCGGTTGGCCCACATGATGGTGTGGGGGCGGTCGCGGCGCGAAGGGGCGTTGGCCTGTACGCTTGCAGCCCTGCTGGGTGAACGCGATATCTTGCGCGGTGTACGCGATGCAAATGTACGTGTACGCGTCGAAATGATCGGGAGCGGCGCCGGGGGGCCGGCTCAACAAGTCCGGCAATTGGCGTCCCAGTGGCGGCGCCAATTGGGCATTCCGGCCGGGGAGGCGGTTCAGCCCGCTGGCACCGGCGCGTTGCTTGCGCTGGCCTATCCAGACCGGATTGGCCAGCGGCGACCCGGCGGTGGCGGCCACTATCGGCTGGCAAATGGCCGGGGCGCGGTGTTGCCTCCGGGCGACTCGCTTTCGGCTGAAGAGTGGTTGGCGGTGGCCGATCTCGATGGCGACAAACGTGAGGCGCGGCTGTTCCTCGCGGCGCCGCTCACGCTGGCCGACATCGAGGAAAGTTTCGCCAGCGCGATTGAAAGCGTCGATTTCGTCGCGTGGGATAGCCGCGAACAGGCGGTGTTGGCGCGGCGGCAACGGCGGCTTGGCGCCTTGGTGCTGGCCGACGAGGCGTTGCGAGACCCCGGAGCGGCGCGCGTCGTTGCGGCGGTGGTGGACGGTATCCGCCAGGAGGGGCTCGGCTTGCTGCCCTTTGGCGCACAGCTTGAGGCGTGGCGGGCGCGCGTTGTGTTCTTGCGGCGCACGTTGGGGGAGAGCTGGCCCGATTTGGGGGATGCCGCCCTTTTGTTAAGTTTGGAGAGCTGGCTTGGGCCTTATCTCGATGGCTGTTCCCGCGCCAGCCATCTCAAGCGGTTGGATTTGAGGGAGATTTTGTCGGCCGGGCTGGATTGGAAGCAAAGGCAGGCGCTCGACGAGTTGGCCCCCAGCCACATTAGCGTGCCTAGCGGCTCGTGCTTGCCTTTGGATTATAGCGGCGAGACACCGGTGCTCGCGGTTCGGCTTCAGGAAATGTTCGGTGCGCGGGAGACGCCGAGCGTGGCCGGGGGCAAGGTGCCGGTGGTGCTGCATTTATTGTCGCCGGCTCAGCGCCCGGTGCAAATCACCCGCGATTTGGCCGGGTTTTGGGCCAGCAGTTATCGCGAAGTGAAGGCAGACCTTAAGGGGCGCTATCCCAAGCATCCGTGGCCCGATGACCCTTTAACCGCGCCGCCCACCAATCGGACCAAACGCGCTTCTGCCGCCGGGCGGTGAGCCGTCGTTAGTCGGGAATGGCGGCGTCTTCTTCCTGGCGGCGGCGGTGACCGATTTGGGCTGTTTCGTCGAGGATGTGATTTTCTTTGTGGCGCCGTTCTGTGGCTTCGATTTTGTCCCGTTCTTCTTGGGCCAGCTCGAAGGTTTTTACTTCGCGGAAGGCCTCCGACAATTCTTCGGAGGCAGTTGTAATGCGGGCGCGAACATCTGCAAGGGCGTGGGCGAAGTTTTCGCGGCGGCCGATGGCGGCTCTGGCAAAGTTGGCATAGCCGAATGCGGCCTCATGATAGGTTTCGGCGGCGCGCTGTTCGGCTTTGATGGTGTCTTCAAGTCCCTCTGCTTCGGCGAGGATTTGCTCCTCCTCGTGGCGAAGCGCGGCGAGCGCCCGCTGTTTTTCGTCGAGGCGCCATTTATGATAGCGGATCAGTGGGTGAAGATTTGCCATGTCGCTCTTCTAGCCGTCACCGTTTTCCCGCCCCCAAGATTTTGCCCAGCTCAGCATACCCGGTGGCAAGGGTGCTTTGCTCCTTTTTGCCTTGCTTGAGGAAGGCTTCAAGGGCGGGCTGATACTGAATCGCTTCATCCACCACCGGGTCGGAGCCGCGCCGATAGGCCCCGAGGCGGATCATTTCGGCCATATTGTCGTAAGAGGCGAGCAGTCGACGGGCATGGCCCACCAGCTCGTTTTCCTGGGCCGAGTTGCAGCCGGGCAGCGTTCGCGACACGCTGCGTAAAATGTTGATCGCCGGATAGCGGCCATGTTCGCCAATCGCCCGTTCCAGCACGATGTGGCCATCGAGAATGCCGCGCACAGCGTCGGAAATTGGCTCGTTATGGTCGTCACCCTCGACCAGTACGGTAAAAAGGCCGGTGATCGAGCCCGCGCCCACCGGCCCCGGGCCGGCGCGCTCCAGCAGGCGCGGCAGTTCGGCGAACACGGTGGGCGGATAGCCCTTGGTGGTTGGCGGCTCGCCGGCCGAAAGACCAATCTCGCGTTGAGCCATGGCAAAGCGGGTGATGCTGTCGATCATGCACAGCACGTCGCGGCCCTGATCGCGGAAATATTCGGCAACCGCAAGAGTCATATAGGCGGCCTGACGGCGCATGAGTGGCGGCTCGTCGGAGGTGGCGACCACCACCACGCTCTTTTTCAGGCCCTCCGGCCCGAGATCATCCTCGATAAACTCCTGAACTTCCCGGCCGCGTTCGCCCACCAAGCCGATCACGGCGACTTGGGTGGTTGAATAGCGGGCCAGCATCGACATTAGCGACGATTTTCCCACCCCGGAGCCGGCAAAAATGCCCATGCGCTGGCCACGGCAACACGTTAAAAAGGTGTTGATCGCCCGGACGCCGAGATCGATTTTTTTGCCGACTCGCTGGCGGGTGTGGGCAGGCGGCGGGTTGTTTCGCACCGGCACCGGGATCGACCCGCTCATCAGCGGCCCCTTGCCGTCCACCGGTTCGCCCAGCGCATTGACCACCCGGCCCAACCAGTGCTGAGAGGGGCAGACCGAGGCGCGGTCTTCGCTCACTTCAGCCTCGCAGCCAAGGCCCACGCCATCAAGGGTGCCAAGTGGCATTAACAGGGCTTTGTTGTTGCGAAAACCGACCACTTCGCATGGCACCCGGCGCCCGCCCCGCGCGAGCAAGGTGCACCGGCCCCCTACGGAAAGCAGCTTTTCGATGCCGGCGACCTCCACCAGCAAGCCTTGCACGCCGGACACCCGGCCGAATCGGCGATGGACCGGTACGGTGGATATGAGGCTAACGAACTGGTCGACCGCCAGGGACATG
>CAIZDL010000096.1 GCA_903931735.1 uncultured Rhodospirillales bacterium | reverse complement strand
GCCTTCCGCGCCAGGATCGTCAGGGATCGCCGTTGCTCAGGGGTCAGGAAATTGCCGCGAATCATGAAGCACATTAGAATCCTTCACGAATCACCATGCAAGCCCCATTTTTCGCCGCCCGACGGAGTCGAGGTATATTACCAAGGCCGGCGACCACGGTTTGATCGAGCAGCGCCAATTTTATCGCCGACTTGCGGCCAGCCAAGGCGCAGGACAAGAGAGCGGGCGTAAAATCCCGCTCCAGCGGCTCCGGCCCCAAATCGGCCAGCAACGGATGCCCGGCGAGCCCGGCCGCACCGGTCATGATCATCAGGCCGAACCGTCGGGCGTCGTTAAAGGTTACAACCGCCCCGTCATCGGTTTCCAGCACCACATGATCGTGCTTGCCGGGGGGCGGCGCTCCCGGCCCCGAGATCACCATCCGGCCCGACATGCCAAGATGCGCGATCACCACCTCGCCATCATCGAGATGAAACAAAATGTATTTCGCGCGCCGGGCCACCATCATGACCACCCGCCCGGTGAGCCGCTCGGCCATCCGGTCGGGAAATGGCAGCCGCAACCCCGCCCGCCTCACGGTGACCCGCGCCAGCCGCCGCCCGGTCAGGCACGGCGCAAGCCCCCGGCACACTGTTTCCACCTCGGGCAGTTCGGGCATCCGTCCACACCTCCAACCATGGCTCACACCATCATTTCGGATAGAACCGCAGCCAGATTGAAGGGCACGGCCAACAAGGTCAAGCGCCACTGTCTCTATCCGGTTGCATATTTAATCATGGCGCTGTATGTTTAGGCAAGCTGAGTGGCGAGGCTGTTTAGTCGAGGCCGTGCAACTATCGTATTTTCAGCAAACTGCGGCGGGGACAGAGGCGCACATGGTTGTCGTTGGGACAATTGGTCCGCAATTTCTTCAGCAGCGCAATCAGGCTGCGGGCCAAGCCCTCCAATCACAGTTGGAGGCGGGGGCGGACGCCAATGCCCGTTTTGTCCAGAAATCGTCCCACAATATTATACAAAACGCTCAGAACGACGTTACTCGCCTCGCGGCATCGGTTCAGCGCGGCCAAGCGATTGACATGTATGTCTGATTATTTTCCCAAGCGATCTTTCGGCCATTAGCGCACGAGAATAACAAAGCTGACGCGCAGCAAGCTATCCCCTTGACGGCGCCGTTTTCTGGCCGCAAACTAACCTCCGACTGCATTCGACTGAAAAAACTCCGCCTTGCCGACTCTAAGGGCCGGAGATTTGGTGAATAGAGCGTTTGGGGCGGAGCAACTGCTCAATGGCATTTTTACGGCGCTTTTTCTCTACAATTCATTTAACACGGCAAGAACTCGCCGACCTGCTCACAACGTGGCAGCATAGCCCCTATGTTCATAGGCACCGTGCATATTTAATTATTTCGCGCATTCAGATAGTAGCAGGCGTTTTTGCCCTCTTGATCCCGTTGTGGATTCTGGTGGATGCGGTTGCATTTGAGCGGTCCATCTGGCTGGCCATTGCACCTTTTCGGTTATTTGCGGCGGGAATCTTCGCGGCATTGGCTTGGCCCCGCCCCACCGGCACCCCACGCGCGACTGCGTTGGTGATGCTGGCGGTCCTCGTTGCGGTGCCGCCGGCATTTTACGTCATTTCAGTTCCGATCATCGCCCACGCGGACCCGAGCGGACTCTCGGGGTTCGTCCGCAATTTATATGAATATTTGCCTTTTACGGCGGTGGCCGGGCTCAGCCTTTTTCCGCTTACCGCGCTCGAAGTGAGCGTTTGCTGGCTTGGGGTTTCTGCTGCAATGGTGGTCGTTGAGTTGGTTTCCCACCAACGCGATTGGGTTTCACTGGCAGGGCCGCTGTGGTTGCTTTTGCTGCTCGGTGGAGCGGCAATGGTATCGGGCATGAGCCAGTTACACTACATGATCGCGCTGGTCCGCCGGGTAACGTTCGACTCGTTAACCGGCGCGCTGACACGGCGAGCGGGTGCCGAACTCCTCAACGGCCAATTTCGGCACTGCCTGCAACACGGGCTGCCCCTGTGCCTTGGCTTTCTCGATATCGACCGATTTAAACAGATCAACGACGGGTTTGGCCACGAAAGCGGCGATCAAGTCCTGCGTTTGGTCGCCGAACAATTGCAAAGAGGCCTGCGCCAGGGCGACACCTTGATCCGCTGTGGGGGGGGAGGAGTTTCTCATCGTCTTGAGCGGCACCGACAAAGATGGCGCGCATATTGTCGTCAACCGGTTGGGGAGCCTCGGCTTTGGCTGCCGCCCCGATGGCGAAGCGGTAACGGTCAGCCTCGGCCTATCCGAGCGAAACGCCGATGCCCTTAAAGATGAACACGAAATGATCGAACTCGCCGATCGCCGGATGTATGAGGCTAAACTTGCCGGCCGCAACCGCGCCGTGTTCGCCCAAGGCGATATAATCACGGATGTCATTCGCCCTTAGAGCGAGGAACAACCGCTCAGGTGCTCGCCACCACACCATAAAAGCTATCCGCCAGCGCCAACAAGTCATCATAATTCCAAGTGCCGCAGTCTTCAAGACGCTCGGCCAGCGGCCTCGGGATCGCGCTCAATCCCAGGTAGGCGCCGCTAATCGCGCCGGTCATTGCCGCGGTGGTGTCGGCATCCCCGCCACCCGATATTGCGATGCAAATTGCCCCCATATAATCGTTGGGCGAGCGTAAAAAGCTATAAAGACTCCACAGCACGCTGGAAACGACAAATGGGGAAATCGTGCCCTCGGCCGCAGGCCAACGGCCTGCCGTTTCCGCATCCCCCGGCCGCTGCCCAGCCCGACTGACCGACCACACAGCATCATCGGGCTCGCGGTGACGCAAACTATCCAATCGCTCGATTTCGGCAGCAAAGCTCGGCTCGATCGGGCGGACCCAGCGTGCCAAACGCTCAATAAACCGGTCGGCCTTCAGCGTCCACGGCACAGCGCGCACCGCCAAAGCAACCGCACCCGCAATGGCCACCGACCCCGCCACCGCCCGGGGGTCGGTGTGGGTAATACGCGCCTGATCCCGCGCCGCCCGGACCAAATCAATATCAGACCGCGAAAACATCCAGCCAATGGGCGCCGCGCGCATGGCGGCGCCATTGCCAGCATAGGGCGCGGGCACGCCCGAGCGGGTCCAGTGAACCCCTCTCGCCAGCCGCGCCGCCGCCTCGGTTGAGGCGCGGCCACGGCCAACCACCCGATGCTCGCTGAAAAGAGCCGCGATCCGACGGCTATAATCACCGGGATCAAAACCACGGCACGCAATGTAACTTTCCATGAGTTCGCGCGCCAACTGCGAATCGTCGGTGTACTGGCCAAACTTATGGGACGAGCGACCGATCGTCCCGGCCTTCTCTGTCAACAAAACTTCTTCAACATATTCCTGACAAACCTCGCGCGAGTGCCCTTCAACCACAAAGCCAAGGGCATCGCCCAAACACTGCCCGATCAAGCTGCCGGCCAACCGCTCCCGCGCAGGCGGGGGGCGAACTGGCAAAACCGCCGACAACCAAAGATCGTACCACTCGGTCACCATCGAGTTTTCGATAAAGGGCACCCGGCCTAACTGCTCGGCCCCCGCCTTCCAAACCCTTGATGTCCAATGGTCGATTTGCCCGGCTGCGAACTTCCACACCCCGAGTTGCCAGGGGAAAATCAGCGAGCCATCCGGCAGCACTATCACGATGCACCCTCCGCGCCCTCGGAGCCCTCATGCCAACACTCTCCGGCACGCCGACTGGGGTGAATCTAGGTTAATGAATTATCTAACACTGGTCAAGGACCAAGACGCAGGCAAAACTGTGTAGTATTTTAGGTAAATTTTTGTGATAAGCTCAGCCCGGCGTAAAGGCTGCGATCTTGCGGATTTGCCGCGAACACGGTATAGATCCGGGAAAATTATCGGCAGGCGCCCATGATTTTGTTATCACATCCGCAAAATATGGCAGCCCCGTCGATGTATTATTTAAATATTGACCGCCTATTGCTTGGTGCTTTTTCGATTTTTGCGCGGGCAGTTTTGCTCACAAAGCAGGCCGGCGGGGCGGATCTTTTCCAATCCAACACGATCTGTTGTGCTTGAAAGTTTGGCTTTTGCGAGGTGGGGGCAGTTAGAATGGCAAGTATCTGGAACATGCAGCTCGATTACATTTTCTTCTTCTATGGGCTGGCCTTCTTGCTATTCGGGGCGGTCTGCCTGTCGATTCGCGACCAAGCCCCCCTGCCCTGGCGGCTACTGGGCCTGTTTGGTATCGCCCATGGCCTCGCCGAGTGGTTGGACGCTGCGGTAATCTTACTGGAACTTGACGAACTGACTTGGTTAAGCGCGGTTCGCCTTGGTGTTCTCGCCCTTTCCTTCGCTTTGCTGCTGGAGTTCGGCCGGCGGGGACTCGCCGCGTGCGGCGGCAGGAAGATCGGCCGCTGGGTCCTGGCCCCGCCACTACTCGCGGTCGCAGCCACCGCCATTTTTGTCGATATCCCGAGTGCCAATGGGGTGGCCCGCTATTTCTTGGCCCTGCCCGCCTGCATGATTACGGCATCGCTGCTCGCGGGACAGTCGCGGTTGGACAACCGTGAGCGCGAGGTCTGGCTGCGGCTGGTGGCCGGGACGTTCGTGCTTTACGGCCTTGCCGCGGGCGCGGTTGTCCCGGTATCGACGTTACCATCTTCGCACTGGCTGAATCCCGACACAATACTCGCCTTGTTTGGCGTGCCGATACAAGTATTGCGCGGTGTGCTTGCGCTCTCGGCGGCGGCGATGCTATGGTGTTATGAAATCGAACGCACGGCCATGGGCAGTGTTCGCCTTAAACTCCGTCGACATTTCTGGATCACATTACTCACCCTGGTGATGGTGGTCGGGATCGGGTGCGGGGTGACCAACGGACTCGGCACTCTTTTTGACGATGAACTTGAAGCCGATGTCGCGACCGAGCTTGCCCTACTCGGCAATAGCTTCGTATCGCAACTTCGGGCCACCGATGGCGCGGTTCAAGTGCTGGCTGAACTGAGCCCCCCCGGCACCGATTTGAGCGCCGCCAACCTGCTGGTTGACCGAATGCACCGGGCAACCGATGGCGGCCTCGCCTATTTGATGGATCACGACGGCAAGGTTTTAGCCGCTTCCAACCGCAACGAGCCGGCCAGCCTGGTGGGCAAGACCTATTCGTTCCGCCCCTATTTCCGCCAAGCCCTGGAAGGGGTTGCCGGACACTATTTCGCGCTTGGGGTGACCACCCTTGAGCCCGGCTATTACGCCAGCTACCCAATCCGCGATCACGACCGGGTGACTGGGGTGGCGGTGATCAAAAAAGCACTTTCGGCCGCCGAGATCGGTCTTACCTCCCTCGGAGATGCGCACCTGATCGACGCGAACGGCATCGTACTGTTCGGCAGCCGCCCTGAAATGCGGCTTCGCGCCCTCTGGCCGCTATCGCCCGACGTGCGGCGGATCGTCGAACTTTCACGCCAATTTTCCGGGGTCAATTTCAACCCGGTGTTCACCGATGAGCCCGCCAATGCGAGCTGGGTGCGCCTCAATCACCAAAGCACCCTGGTCGGACGCCGGGTGATCAACGACGATGGCTGGTCGATCGTTCTGCTGCGCAAACAAGAGATGACCGAGGTTGACCGGCTGTTTGGCATCATCGTAACGCTTCTGGTTAGCCTGCTGGTGATCGCCCACCATCTCATTCGCAGGCGTCAACTCAACGCCGAGGCGGTCCTAAGCGAACAACAATCTCAGGTGCAGGAGCTATCTCATACGGTGGGCGCCGCCCGGAGCCGGGCCGAAACCGCAACCCGTGACAAGTCGGAGTTTTTGGCGACGATGAGCCACGAAATCCGCACGCCGATGAATGCGGTGATCGGGCTGAGCCAACTGGCGCTGCGCACCCCGCTCAACAGCAAGCAACACGATTATCTGACCAAAATTTTCGCCTCGGCGACCGCACTGTTGGGCATCATCAACGATATTCTGGATTTTTCCCGAGTCGAGGCGGGCCGGATGCCCCTTGAACGGGTGACCTTCAACCTCGGCGCCGTGCTCAACAACCTCGCCACCGTCACCCAAGCAAAGGCGGCCGAAAAGGGGCTGACGCTGCTCTTTCAAATCTCGCCCGAGGTGCCGCCACTGCTTGCCGGCGATCCATTGCGACTGGGGCAGATTTTGCTCAATCTGGTCAATAACGCCGTGAAATTCACCCAAGCCGGAGAAATTGTACTCTCGGTTGGGGTGGTGAAACGGTCGGGCGACGAGTTTGAAATCGCCTTCTCGGTCCGCGATACCGGCATCGGCATGACCGCCGATGACCTATCGCGGGTGTTTTTGCCCTTTTCCCAAGCCGATGCGTCGACCATCCGGCGCTATGGCGGCAACGGTCTCGGCCTCGCCATCGCCCGGCAATTGGCCCACCTGATGGGCGGCACCATCACCGCCGAGAGCGTTCTTACCATCGGCAGCGCCTTTGTCTTCACCGCGCCCTTCACCGCAATGCCGGGCGCGGTCGAGGCCGCACCCATTGAGCTGCCGCCAATCAACCTCGCCGGCGCCCGGGTTTTGCTGGTCGAAAATAATGAGATCAATCGACAGATCATCGAGGAGCTTTTGCAGCAGGCCGGCGTTGCCGTGGATACCGCGCGCACCGGCCTCGAGGCCGTGTCCCTGGCCCTTGAAGGGGGCCAAAATTACGACGCCGTGCTGATGGGTATTCAGATGCCCGAAATGGATGGCTTTGAAGCGACCCGGCGCATTCACGCCGAGCCCCGATTCGCCGGGTTGCCAATCATCGCCATCACCGCCCACGACCTGGAGCGCGAGCGCTGCCTCGTCGCCGGCATGATCGACCATATCGCCATGCCGGTGGACCCCGATGCCCTCCTGGCAACCCTCGCCCGCTGGATACCGGCGGTGTGACGATGCCGCGCTCCCCCAGAAGACAGCGTCCGCCGCCCTGAAGCGTCGTCTTATGGCACCCGCGTGATGCGCCCCTCGGTTACCGGAGCAACGGGGGTGTGCGCGGCGATGGTGGCGGCCAACGCATCAGAAATCAATGCGCCACCATCGTAAACGTTCGTCGCCTTTTCTTTAAACACCGTGTAACCGTCGCCCGACTCGCGCAAATAATTGTGGGTTGCCACCTGATAGCTCTCGGTCGGGGCCAGGGGGGTATAGCTGCCATCGGCCTGACGCACCTCGACCGAGACAATGCGTTGACCGACCGGAGCGGATGGCCGCCAAGAATAGCGCAAGCCCGAAACCTGTGGAAACCGCCCGGTACCATCGTTGCCGGGGTTTTCCGCCCGGCTGACCCCATATTCGAGAGCATCGTGAATATCGGCGCCGGTCAGAGTAAAGGTCGAGATGGTGTTCGCGAACGGCAGCACTTCCAGAATATTCCCAATGGTAACCGATCCCGTGGGAATTCCCGAGCGCACGCCCCCACCATTGATGATCGCAATTTGAGTGCCCTGACTGGCGGTTTGCTCAACCAGACTGTCGGCAATCAAGTCGCCCAGATTGCACTCGTCGAAGCGGCACACCGACTGATCGCCCAGCAACGGCACCGAGGTCACCCCAACCGCCTGATTCAGCAATGGCGCCAGTGGCTTTTCCAGGGCATGAACGAAACCGCTGAGCGCCGGGTCTTCGGCGATCGTGTCATCGAGCAACACCGGCTCGCCTTGCCACGCCACCGGAACGCCGTCGTCGTTAAGCGTAACCTGGAGAACGCCGAGGTAAATCCCGGCAAAATACCCCTGAACGATCAACACCGGCCGTCCCGAGGGCGATTTCACCACCTGGGGCGAACCGGCGGTGGCCCTGCGGTCCCCGTCGCGCAACAAAGTATGGCTGTGGCCGCCGACAATCACCGACACGCCCTCGACCGCCGCCGCCAACTTCTGGTCCTCGCCGAAACCAAGATGGCTCAAAACCACAATTCGCGTCACGCCCTGGCCCCGCAGCGTCGCCACCGCCGCCTTGGTCGTGGCAATCGGATCGGCAAAACGCACACCGGGGCCGGGTTTGGCATTGGTGGCGGTGGCGGTGGTGGTAAGGCCGATCACGCCCACCTTCTCGCCCCCAACCGGCAACACCAGAGTAGCGCCAAACTTGCCGGCCAGCAGCGGCTCCGCGCTGGCGTCCACGTTGGCGCTAACCACCGGCACAGAAAGCCCGGTAAGAAAAGCCGAAAGCTCGGCTGGGCCATCATCGAACTCATGGTTGCCCAAGGTCATCGCCTGATAATCAAGCATCTCAAAAAACGGCTTGAGTGCCGCACTTTTATAATACGTGTAGAATAACGAGCCCTGAAACCGGTCGCCGGCATCGAGCAGGACCGGATGAGGCTTGGTTGCCCGAAGTAAAGCGATCTCGGTCGCGAGCCGCGCGACACCGCCATAGCATTTGTGGGCCGTGGCATCCTCGGGCCGGCAGCGGCTGCCGCCCCCGGTCACCGGCGCGAGACGGGCGTGAAAATCATTGGTATGGAGAATGGTAAAGGTCATGTCCTCGGCCCGGCACACCTGCGCGCCAGCGACCATCAACGCCACGGCAGCGGCAACGACACCACCACAAGCAGGGAAAAACCGATTAGACATCGCGTACGTCTCCTCAGCATGTACGTTTGGAAAGCCTTGTACGTTTCGGGCGGCGAGACGGGGGTACCCTAGCCATCCACCCAGGCAATTCGCAGCATATTGGTACTTCCGGGCGTCCCAAAGGGGACCCCGGCGGTAATCACCAAGCGCTGACCCAACTCGGCAAAGCCATCAAGATACGCGGTACGACAGGCTTTTTGAACCATTTCCGCGACGTTGGCGACATCGGTGGTGTGGACAGTATGCGTGGCATAGGCCAGCACCAGCCGGCGCGCCGTCTCCATCTTGGAGGTTAAGCACAAAATGGGGACTTCGGGCCGTTCCCGCGCGGCGCGCAATGTTGTCGAGCCAGAGGTGGTGTAGGTTACGATCGCGGCGGCGCCAATGGTGTGGGCAACCTGATGAGCGGCGGCGGTGATGGCGTCGGCGGCGGTCTGACGCGGATCGGGGTGACGGGCATCCATGATCGTCCGGTACATCGGGTCCTTTTCGACCCGGCCAACGATCCGGTCCATCATCGACACCGCCTCCAGCGGATAGCTGCCGGATGCCGTTTCCGCCGACAGCATCACGGCGTCGGTGCCATCATAAACCGCAGTCGCCACGTCGGAGGCTTCGGCCCGGGTCGGCGTGGGCGAGGAAATCATCGACTCCAACATCTGGGTCGCGACGATCACCGGCTTTCCGGCGATCCGCGCTTGCCGGATAATCCGCTTTTGCATACTCGGCACGTCCTCGGCCGGCACCTCGACGCCCAGATCACCCCGCGCCACCATAAGTCCATCGGACAGCTCAATGATTTCGTCGAGATACTGAATCGCCGAGGGCTTTTCCAGCTTTGACAGCAACGCCGCCCGCCCGGCAATCAACCGCCGCGCTTCGGCCACATCTTCCGGGCGCTGGACAAACGACAGCGCCACCCAATCAACGCCATGTTTGAGCGCAAAGGCCAGGTCGGCCTGATCCTTAGTGGTCAACGGCGACAAGGGCAGCACCACCCCCGGCACGTTGACGCCCTTGCGATTGGACAGCTTATCGCCCGCAATCACGCTGGTTTCCGCCCAATCGGCCCCACAGCGCAACACCCGCAGCCGCACCTTGCCATCATCGAGCAACAACTCGGCGCCCACGTCCAACGCCGCGAAAATCTCAGGATGAAGCAAGCCGACACGGCTAGCATCGCCCGGCTCGTGCGAGAGATCGAGCCGAAAATTCTGGCCGGCGCTCAGGCTTACGGCCCCGTCGACAAAGGTAGCGATCCGCAGCTTTGGCCCCTGAAGATCGGCCATAATCGCGATTGGCCGCCCGGTTTCGTCCTCCAGCGCGCGAATCGCGGCGATCCGCCACGCATGATCTTCGTGAGTGCCGTGGCTGAAATTGAGCCGAAACACATCGACCCCGGCCTCGAACAAGGCCTTGACCATTTCAGGCGAAGAACTCGCCGGCCCCAGAGTCGCAACGATTTTTGTCAGCCGAAACCGACGAAACGGATTGTAACTAGGTTTCATGGCACAGCCCCATCTCCAGCCCGCTCGCCACCCAAAGACACCACCCGGCCTTCAGGGTCCACGATAATCGCCCGGAAATCATTAACGTTCGTGAGTGTGGGGCCGGTCATCACCAAATCACCCAGCCCGGAAAAAAAGCCGCCCGCGTCATTGTCGGCCAAATGCGCCTTGGCGTCCAACCCAAGCTTGGCCGCTCGGGCCAAAGTATCGGGGAACACCAAAACGCCGGCATCCTCGCCCGCGCCGTCAATACCATCGGTATCGCACGAAATCCCCCACACGCCGGGCACGCCTTCCAGCGTCAGCGCCAGCGCCAGCCCAAACTCAGAGTTGCGCCCGCCCCAGCCCCGGCCGCGCACCGTAACCGTGGTCTCGCCGCCCGAAAGGATCACACAAGGTGCCGCCACCGGCTGCCCGTGACGCAACACCTGCCGAATGATGGCGCCATGAACCCGCGCCACCTCCCGCGCCTCCCCTTCAAGGCAATCACTGAGAATGAGCGGCGCGAGACCAAAACCGCGCGCATAGGCGGCGGCG
>CAIZDL010000095.1 GCA_903931735.1 uncultured Rhodospirillales bacterium | reverse complement strand
TCTTCCCCATCACAATGCCTGATAATCCGATATTCCCGGCTAAAAGGAATATTATCGACCAGAAGACGGCCCAAGTAATCCCGCATCTCGCCCCGCTTGTCTGCGGAAACCAACTCGAGCCAATGGGCAGCATCTCGGGGATAGTACTCATCAATACCAAAAATGGAATCAAGAATTTCAGAGCTTGTCCACCGGTCTGTGGCCACGTCATATACATAATAACCAAGATTGGCGACCGCCTGAACCTCTCGGAGCAGGTGCTCACTTCGCCGTAAAGCAAATTGAGATTGTCGACGCTCTGTTATATCGCGCGATATCACAATGAAGAATCTTCCATTATCAACATTTGCCAATCGAATTGTCGCATCAACCTCAAGCTTCGTCCCATCCGCCCGATGATTTTCCCATTCAAAGGATATAAAACCATCCTCCAGAACCCGGGAGAATATTTCACCCGCCATTACGTCGCTACGGCGCCCATTTGGCTGAAATTCGGGAGACCAATCTTTTGGCGATGACCCAATCATCTGTTCGCGAAAGCAGCCAAACATTTCCAATGCCGTCTGGTTGCATTCAACAACGAGCCCCTGCTCAGAGCAGGCTATGATTGCATCCCCAGCCAGATTAAAAATAATCTGATACAAATTGAGCTCAGAGTTGGAAACTTCGGCAGACTTACTCACCGCAAACCTCCAACCGAATAGCGCGACATCAGGCTGACATACGGAGCCCTTCGACGCCCCCGCAGCCACCTTTAACACTCCCGATGAAAGGTGCATCACCAAAGGGTATTGGTCAAGTTATGGTTAGTGCTCGAATCTCCGTTTACCCTCATTAGCGCGCACATCCAACATTAGGGCGGCCCGCCGCCCTTCCGGGTCAATTGTCGCTTATCTGACAACAATATTTTACCGAATGAGCGAATTGTTGCCCGCACGCATTCGAGGCATAGTCACCTCAACGCCGGGACCCGAAGCCGGTCACACTCCAATATCCTTATGAGGTCGCCCATGTCCACGTTACAAAATTCGCCTGCCACTCCGGTTATTCCCGCGCTCCGCCCGGTGACCGAGGCCCTGTCGCCCCTGGCTGAACCGATGCTCCGTGCCGCCGCCGGGCTGATGTTGGTCCCGCACGGCGCGCAAAAATTGTTTGGCTGGTTCGGGGGGTACGGTCTTGATGCCACCGGCCAATTCTTCGCCACCAAACTGGGATTGCCGCCGTCGTTCGCCTTATTGGCCGGGTTGATCGAATTTTTGGGCGGCATTGCCTTGGCACTCGGGCTGGCCACCCGCCCGGTGGCAGCGTTGGTGACCGGCTTGATGGCGGTGGCGGTGGTCCAGGTCCACCTTGGAAATGGCTACTTCTGGACCCAAGGCGGTTACGAATACCCACTCTTGTGGAGCATAGTCGCGCTATCTTTTGTGCTGCGCGGCGGCGGCCGCTATTCGGTCGACGGCCAAATCGGCCGGGAATTCTAAACCATTGAGAAGAGGGCGCTTCGGCGCCCTCCATTCAAGGGAGGCAACATCATGAACATCGTTCTGCGCCCAGCGCGGGAGCGCGGCCACGCCGATCACGGCTGGCTCACCTCGGCCCACAGCTTTTCCTTCGCCGATTACTATGACCCCACCCACATGGGCTTCCGTGCTCTCCGCGTCATCAACGAAGATTTCGTGCGTCCGGGACAGGGATTCGGCACTCACGGCCACCGCGATATGGAAATTATCAGCTATATTGTCAGGGGCAGCCTTGCCCACGAAGACACCACGGGCGGCAAGGGCGTATTGCGACCCGGAGATGTTCAATATATGTCGGCGGGAACCGGCATCCGCCACAGCGAATTCAATGCCTCTTCATCGGAGGATGTTCACTTCCTTCAAATATGGATACTCCCTCCCGCTCAGGGATTACAACCCTCTTATCAGCAAGCAACGATCAGCGACGCCGACAAGCTCAACACCCTAAAGCTCATCGCCGCTCCGGATGCAAGCAGTGGCGCGCTGGTTAGTCATCGCGACATTCGGGTGCTGGCCGGACTGCTAGACCCCGGTGCCACCCTCTCCCATACTCTCGGGCTGGGCCGAGGGGCCTGGGTTCAACTCATTCGTGGCTCGGTCGATATCATGGGAATCAAGATGAATCCAGGCGATGGCGCCGCCATTGAAGACATAGAAAGGATCACGATCACCGCTTTAAGCAAAAGCGAACTCCTGCTTTTTGACCTCGATTAGTGCTCTTTGACCGAGACTTAGAGCCTGTCAGGCCAAACAAACCCCAACTTACAGCCGCGCACTGACACCCCCGCCAGTGCGCGGCCGAGAGTTATGCCGATCACCTAAGCAATCATGCCAACGGCAGCATCTTCATGTTCGGCGTTGACAATCTCCCCCGCGAACAAGCGCCCGACATCAAGCAACGTCACCATCCGTTGTTCAACGGTGAACAGACCGGTCAAATATTCGGCGTGTTGCTGGCCAGATTCCATGGCAGGGACTGGCCGAATTTGATCGCGCGAAATGGTAAGAATGTCAGAAATGGCATCCACCAACAACCCACGGGATGTTTCACCGACCTGGATCACGACCACGACATGAGTCTTGGTCGCCTCCGTCATGCCGCCACCAAACCGCGCCCGAAGATCCAAAATCGGGATGATCGTGCCCCGCAGATTGATGATGCCCCGGACATGGGGCGGCAGGCTCGGCAACTTATTTTCCTGGGTCCACCCGCGAATCTCCCGCACGGCCAGAATGCCAACCCCATACTCCTCGGAGCCGACCGTAAAGGTAATGTACTGCCGGACCTCATCGCCCACGGTTGGGGCTTGGGCTCCGGCATCGACCGGCGTCAACCCCCGCCTGGAAGAGGATTTGCCGAGTTGAAGGTTTTGCGACATCATCGGTTAAAATTCCTTCCACTCTTTATCCGAGTGAGCGTCATCGACGTGCCGAAGCGCCTGCCCTCCGGCGGGTTTGCGCGCCGCCGGAGTCGGCGCCTTGGCCGATGCCTTATATGCTGGCGCCCCACGGTGGGCCAATGGCGGCGGTGACGGCGCGCGATGCCCCTGCCCCCGAGCGCTTCCGGCAAGTTTAAAGAACGACATCAATTGCCGAAGATCCGACGCCTGCCCCGACATCGACTGCGCCGCGGCCGTTGTCTCTTCGACCAATGCCGCATTCTTCTGGGTCATCTCATCCATGCTGGCAACAGCGGAGTTGATTTCGTCGAGGGCTCCGGCCTGTTCTTTGCTCGCGGCAGCAATTTCGCTGATCAGAGATGCCACCTGCTGCACCGCACCGGCAATACCACTCAGCGAATCGCCGGCCTTCTTGACCAATTCAACGCCGTTTTGCACCTGATTATCGCTGTTGAGAATCAGTGTCTTAATTTCCTTGCTCGCCTGGGCCGAGCGCTGGGCCAGCACGCGAACCTCTTGAGCGACCACGGCAAAGCCCTTGCCGGCATCACCTGCCCGCGCCGCCTCAACTGCGGCATTGAGCGCGAGCAGATTGGTTTGAAACGCAATTTCATCGATAACGCCGATGATATCCGTGATTTTACGCGATGCTTCGGCAATCTGCTTCATCGCATCGATGGCAGAGCCGGCAACCACCCCGCCTTGTTGCGCGGCGCCCCGGGCATCCCCTGCCATCTTATTGGCGCGCTGCGCATTTTCGGCGCTGGTGCGCACGGTGGCGCCCAATTCTTCCATCGATGCCGCCGTTTCTTCGAGGCTCGATGCCTGCTGCTCAGTTCGTTCAGCAAGATCGGCACTGCCCGAGGAAACCTCGTGCGAGGCGGTGGACATCGCCTCGGTGGCTTCGCTAATGTTGCCGACAATATCGCCAAGCTTGGCGGATGTGGCGTTCACATCGATCTTCAACTTGTCGAATGCGCCCTGGTAGTCCTTGGTGATTCGTTGGTTAAGATCACCATCGGCCAGAGCGCCCAGCACCCGTGCGATATCGGCGATGGCCCCCTGAACGGTGTCGGTCAGGCGATTGATACCCTCGCTCATGGTTTTGTAAAAACCGTCCTTGCCGGCAAGATCGATTCGCGAGGAAAGATCCCCCTTCGCCACCGCATCGATGAGCGCCGCGATTTCCTGGGCGATGCCTTGCTCCCGCACGCGCTGAGCCTCGGCGGCCTTACGCTCCGCTTCGAGTCTCTGTGCCTCCGCCTCGTCCATCCGCTTTTTCTAGATGGCGTTGTCCTTAAACACCTGAACTGCCTTCGCCATTTCGCCGATTTCATCCTTATCGGCGAGAGCGGGGATGACGACACTCAGATCGCCCTTGGCAAGGCCCGTCATAGCACCGGTCATGTCGCCAACCGGCTTTGTGATGCTCCGCGCAACAATCCAGGCGAAAAACACCCCTAAAAGCACAGCGACAATCGATACCGAAAGAGACATTGCCGTAGCTGAGCGAATCTCTTCTTCTGCTGTAGTTTGAGTCTTTTGAAGAAACTCACCCTGTGAATTCGTATTTGCAACGACGAGATCGTTAAATTCTTTCGCCTCTCCGGCCATAACAGTGTAGGCAAGCTGATCGACCGCGAGAACATCTTTTGATGCCTCTTCAAATGCGGCGAGATACTTCTTTCCGTCGTCAATGGCTTTGCGACATGCCTCAATATTGCGGGGAATGACCAAGCCCGTGAGCACTTCAGCAATACGGTTATTAAATTCCTGTGCCTCTTTGCGAACGATGGCGGCGTTTTTCTCGTCAGGGGCCATTAAGAACCGCAGGGCGTTCACCCGCGCCAGCATCAATGATTCTTGTGCCCGGCCGGCGCGGGCCGCGTTTTCAAACTTGCCTTCCCGGTAGGCAGTTTCGAGAATCTCGGTGAGGGTGCTGCGAATGGAGGCGCCGAGCGGGTTCATCCCCTCCGTAACCAGCGTTTCCCGCCGGGTACGGGCGCTGACCAACTGTTCAAAATTAGCTGAATAGCCTTCAAAAAGCCTAATCATCCGCTCAAGATTAGCACGCCTCGTGGGATCAGACGTGGCATCGAGTGCCTTTTTCAACTCTGGACCAAGATCAGCCTGGATCTTATGAACGGCAATTACCGCTGGCTGTTGGCCGTTTTCAGCAAAAACGATGACGTTCCGCCGCATATTGGCGACCATGGCCGCGATACTTTGAGTACGGACGCTATTACTTGCAACTTTCGAATAAGCGGTCATGCTACGGTCAGCAGCGCTTAGCCCATTCATCCCCAGCCAAGCAAGCGCCCCCAGTAAGGCCAGGACAGCCAGAAACCCGGTGTAAATTCGAGTTCCCACCTTGAACTGCCCCGCAAAACTCCCTTTATCCATACGCCGGACTCCACTATCCAAGCACTGCGCCGTCAATGGTCGATTTTATTCGCACGAGCACCAATCCAACCTTTAGTATGGCAGTGAGGGCGCCCCCGTACAACAGCTTTAATTCCACGCACGAATCGATAAGGTGCAATAATCTTAGTTCGAATCGCACCAGTGTCTCATGGAAGCGGCGGAACCGTCCGGCACGGTGCCCTTGTCCACACATCCCGCCGTGCGCCATCAAAAAGTTAGGTTGCAGTATTTGTCGCGACCGAGCAAACTGTGGGTGGGCATCAAAGCAGCCGGCGGGCATTTATAGATCAACAATTACATTCTTTGGGGGACACCGTGCAACATTCAACAGAACAAACCAGATCTACGCCATTGGATCTGAAATCTCCTGAACGTTTCTTTAATAGAGAGCTATCATGGCTCGATTTTAATCAGCGCGTTCTTGATGAAGCGAACAACGAGATCCATCCCTTACTCGAGAGGCTGCGCTTTTTGTCGATTTCAGCCAGCAATCTCGATGAATTCTTCATGGTACGGGTCGCTGGCATTAAAGGCCAGGTGAAAGCAGGAGTTTCTGCCACCAGTCCCGAGGGGCTGACCCCGGCCCAGCAATTGCAAGCAATTAACCGGCGGGTCGCCGAATTGATGCGCGACCAGCAGACATGCTGGCATCGCCTGCGCGGCGAGCTCCGGACGAATGGAATAACAGTCATCGATCCGGAAGACCTAACTGATGCCGAACGGGCTTGGGCCGAAGCAAAATTCCGCGCCGAAATTTACCCAGTCCTTACGCCACTAGCTATCGACCCAGCCCACCCATTTCCCTTTATACCAAATCTTGGCTTCGCTTTGGCACTTCGATTGTTCGATGTCGGGGAAAAGCGAGAGATTGATGCCCTTGTTCCGCTACCAGCTCATCTTGAGCGATTTATTCGGCTCCCAGGCGACGGAATTCGGTTAATTTTACTTGAAAAGGTTGTGTTGATGTTTTTTCGGCGGTTATTTCCGCCATTTTCTCTTTTAGATCATGGCTTATTCCGCATTTTGCGGGATAGTGAATTGGAAATTGACGAAGAAGCCGAAGACTTAGTTCGAACCTTCGAAAGCGCCTTAAAGCGCCGTCGCCGAGGCAGCGTGATCCGCTTAGCGGTTAATGCTGCAATGAAACCCGCGATGCGGGAAATGCTGCGGGGCCAACTTAAGGCTCTTGTTGACGATGTTTTTGTTTTCGATGGTCTAATTGGTCTTGCCGATACCAAGCAGCTGATCGTCGACGAGCGAACTGATTTATTATTTGAACCCTATAACGCGCGTTTTCCTGAAAGGATTCGAGATTTTGACGGCGATTGCTTTGCCGCCATCAATCATAAGGATATTATTGTTCACCATCCCTATGAAAGCTTCGATGCTGTTGTTCAGTTTTTACGGCAGGCCGCTCGTGACCCAGCCGTCGTTGCAATCAAGCAAACTCTTTACCGCACCTCGAAAAACTCTCCAATCGTTCAGGCCTTGGTGGAAGCGGCCGAAGCAGGCAAAAGCGTTACCGCCATGGTTGAATTAAAAGCTCGTTTTGACGAAGAAGCCAATATTCAGTGGGCACGTAATCTGGAACGCGCCGGAGCGCAGGTTGTGTATGGGTTTGTCGAACTGAAGACCCATGCCAAGGTTTCATTAGTTGTTAGGCGGGAAAGTTGCGGACTCCGATCTTATGTTCATTTTGGAACTGGAAACTATCATTCAGTCACAGCGCGAATTTACACAGATTTATCGTTTTTTACCTGCGATCCGTCATTATGTGCCGACGCTTCCGCAGTGTTCAACTATATGACGGGCTACGCAGTTCCCGAGCGATTGGAGAAACTTGCAATCGCGCCGATCTCACTACGTCAACGACTATGCCAATTGATCGATGTCGAAATCGCCCATTCCCGCGAAGGCCGACCGGCCGCGATTTGGGCAAAACTAAACTCTCTTGTCGATCCTGGCATGATCGACAAGCTTTATGAAGCATCAATTGCTGGTGTGCAAATCGATTTGGTAATAAGAGGCATCTGCTGCCTCAGACCCGGCTTGCCGGGATTATCGGAAAATATTCGAGTAAAAAGCATTGTTGGTCGTTTTCTCGAGCACGCCCGGATTATCTGCTTTGGAAATGGGGAGGACTTACCATCGAGGCAAGCGCTATTGTTTATCTCATCGGCTGACTGGATGCCGCGCAACTTGGACCGTCGCATCGAGTCTCTGGTGCCAATTGAGAATCCAACCGTGCATCAACAAGTTCTCGATCAAATTATGGTCGCCAATTTCAAGGATACCGCGTCGAGCTGGGGATTAGATGGGGCCGGACGGTTCCACAGAGTTGAGGTTGAAGATCAACCGTTCTCCGCTCACAGCTACTTTATGACGAATCCAAGTCTTTCCGGACGCGGGACATCTCATGAAGAAAACCGCGATCCACCACGTTTGGAATTATAGGCACGCAACTGAGCCTGCTGCATTGATTATTCGTTTAAAGTCCTTATCAATGGAGCAGGCTGAGCATCGCCGACTGTTGTTGCCCTGCAATACCTAAGGCCTGGATGCCGATTTGCTGACGGGCCTGCAATGATACCAAGGTTGCCCCCTCTTCATTGAGATCTGCGAGGGTCATTTTGCCGGCCCCATCCGACAGAGTATTCGTGTAGTCGTCGGCAAAATTGACTCGGGACTGAAGAAAACTGACATTCCCCCCCAGCAACGTGGCCTGGGAGCGAATTCGACTGATTCCCCGGTCAATAATTGCCGACACCTTGTCAAGAACGCCGGCCGGACTCATGCTCGACTGAGAGGTAAGCACGGAAAAGCCCGCGGCCCCGGCCCCGGCGTCGGCCAACATATTCCCTAACAACTGGTTACCGCCGGAACTCGCTGCCACGCCCATCGTGGTCAGTAGCTTTGAAACGCGAAGATTGAATGCTTTAGCCGTTATCGATGCCGTGGTATTTTGACTGAAATATACAGTAATGGTCGCAGAACTATTGTCGACAAGGTTTAAACCATTATAGCTGGCGTCGCCAATTGCAGAGTTAACCTGCCGGGCCAAGTCACTAAACTGAGAACTTAGTGCAGTGCGAGTGCTAGAATCCGCAGTTCTGACACTATTAACGAGGCCCTTCATCTGCTTCAAGATACTTTCAGCAAGAGTACCACCATTAACGCCAGCCTTCATACTTGATATACCCTGATCGATATCCGACTTCCGAAGAAAAAAATCAGCAGCACGATCAGAAAGGGCTTTCGATTTATAATAATTAACCGCATTATCAATTGCACTGGCGACTTTTAGCCCAGTCGTCAAGCGATTCTCAGTTCTCGTCATGAAATGAGCATCAGCCTGCAACGAGATAAGTGTATTCCGCGTTCCAGATGTCAGCGTAATATCGGACATAACACGCTCCTTCGGCGATCACCAAGGGACAGGCTCACCAAATAACGGGATTTAGTCGCGTGTTAAGCCAATTGAATTGGACAACATAAGCGCGGCGCTGCTAATCGAACCCACAGAGCCTCAACCGGGACAAACCCACGCCACCCGGGATCAAGCCCTACGCCTCGAAAACCGACAGCTCGCCAATTGCTTTTTGCAAGCGCCTCGCGCCACGCCGGCCCCCAATGTTGAGGGACCTCGCACGCACTCCCACCACGGCACAACGGCCCGGACGCAAATCCTTGGGACATCTGGATTCTCCTGAACTCGGGCGGTCTTCTGACACCCGGTTATCATTTACCAAACTTTCACAGCGTTGTCTACACCTATTTCCTTTCCACGCCCCCTTCACCCCGAAGTGGGCACCTCGCTCCCCAGGCTTAGCGCATTTGACCAAGTTTTCGAAAATGGCTCAGCGAGCCCTCTTGTCAGAGCCGCGTCTGACTGCTAATAACACGCTGCCTGCGGGTGTAGCTCAATGGTAGAGCAGAAGCCTTCCAAGCTTACGACGAGGGTTCGATTCCCTTCACCCGCTCCAACCGCCCTTGCCGTCCGTGATCGGTCCGAACCGCGCAACGCCGAAACGATACCGATCCCTGGACGTTGCGGCATTATCTTAAGGTAAAATATCACAGGGTTATCGCTTATACCATCACGCGAAAATCGGTTGTATTGTACCTGCCTGAAAAGTTAAGGCGCCGGGCATTCGCCCTCTCCCAGAGGAGCGCAGTTCGTCGGACCGCAATTGTCAACGCGACTCACGCTCCAAACTTGGGCTGGGGTGGGTCTTGAGTGCAGGTATGGGGCGACTCGAAAGATCGACTCAGCTCCGGTTGGAGGGGGCCTTTATGTCCATTGACACTGTGACGAGTGGGGTTGTTGAGGGCGATCAGGCGCGATCTATCGCCGGACTGGAAGTTAGTGGGCAGGTCCCGAAATATCTGGATGATATTTACCGGTGGGCCTATTTAAATCCGCTAGCCTTGATGATCTTCGACCACCGGCCAGTTGTATCGGCAATTTTGTGGGGCAATTATGGGCGGTTATTTCGAGCCGTGCTCGAAGATGTGCGCCCCGGCGACCGGGCGATGCAGCTAGCCGCTGTATACGGGCCTTTTTCCAATGATCTAGTTGAGGCTCTAGGCACAGGCGGTAGTTTAGACTTGGTGGAAGTGGCCCCAATACAAGTCGAAATGACCCGGAAAAAGCTTCAGGCGCGGAAAAATGCTCGGGTTCTACTGGGCGACGCGGCCAGTCCACCCACCGGGCCTTACGATTTGATCATCAGCTTCTTCCTGCTTCACGAAGTTCCAGACGACTATAAGGCTCGAATTGTCGATAGCGCACTCAGCCGCCTCAAGCCAGGCGGGCGCGCCGTGTTTGTCGACTACCACTGCCCCGTTCGTTGGCACCCGCTACGGCCGATTATGGTCAAGGTCTTCGATTGGCTCGAACCGTTTGCCAAGGCTTTGTGGTCCAAAGAAATATATAGCTATGCTGGCCGCAGTGTGCCCAACGTCGTCTGGCGCAAACAGACCTATTTTGGCGGGCTGTATCAGAAGCTCGTTGCCGAGCGACGGGCCTGATCGGTTGGCCGATATAATTCCGAAACTTCCCCCTTGCCAAGCCAGCTTGTGCCCGTTACAAAGGCCGACGCTTTTTGGCACGTTGGTCCGGCTGACTGTGCCGGGCGGCTTTTCGCGTCGTGAGAAGCTGGCCGGTCTCGCTAGGTTGATGCTGTTAAGGTGGACGTAAGGTTTGGGGATGAAGTTTGGGGCAAGGTTATCGTGTGGAATTAGGAGTGTAGCTCAATTGGTAGAGCACCGGTCTCCAAAACCGGGGGCTGTGGGTTCGAGCCCCTCCACTCCTGCCATTTCTGGTATTCGCTGGCGACGGCAGTATCATGAAATGTCCATCGGTAAGGCCACAGGTTCTAGTTCTCGAGAATTCGTTTTAATGTTTCTGAACCGCTGACATAACAAACAAGACGATGAAGCAAACCCCCATTGAATTCGCACGAGACGTCCAGCGTGAGGCGCTTAAGGTCACTTGGCCGTCGCGCCGAGAGACGCTTGTGACCACGGCCATGGTGTTCGTGATGGTGATCCTCTCGGCCATTTTCTTTTTAGTGGTCGATCAGGTTATGTCATTTGGGGTGCGCCAGATACTCGGCTTGGGGAGCTGACGCAGTGGCTGCTCGCTGGTACGTCGTCCACGTCTATTCCGGATTTGAGAAGAAGGTCGCTTCGGCGATCCGGGAGAAGGCCGCGCAGAAATGCCTCGAAGAGAAATTCGAGGAAATCCTTGTGCCCATCGAAGAGATTGTCGAGGTTCGCCGCGGCTCCAAAGTCAATACGGAGCGTAAATTCTTTCCCGGCTACGTGCTGGTCAAGATGGACCTTACCGACGATACATGGCATCTGGTCAAGAATACGCCCAAGGTGACTGGTTTTCTTGGCGGTGGCGGTCGTCCCCAGCCAATTAGCCAGAAGGAAGCCGAACGGATTATTCATCAGGTCCAAGAGGGCATCGAGCGGCCCAAATCGTCGATTATCTTCGAGATTGGCGAGCAAGTTCGGGTCAGCGACGGTCCCTTCACCTCCTTTAACGGCACCGTTGAAGAGGTGGACGAGGAGAAGTCCCGGCTCAAGGTTGCGGTGTCGATCTTTGGACGCTCGACTCCGGTCGAGCTGGAGTACAGTCAGGTCGAGAAGGTGTAGATCTGGCTGAGTTAGCGCGGGAGGCCACCCCAAAAAGTCCATGGGGAGCCGCACCGCGCACACCCGCGGTCCCATTGGGGGATCGTCTTGATGAGGTGGCGAGATGGCGAAAAAAGTTACAGGCTTTATTAAGTTGCAGGTGCCGGCTGGCAAGGCCACCCCGTCGCCCCCGATCGGGCCGGCACTGGGGCAACGCGGCCTCAATATTATGGAATTCGTGAAGGCGTTTAACGCTCGCACCCAAGACCTGGAAACGGGAATGCCGGTGCCGGTGGTGATTACCGCCTATTCGGATCGTTCATTCACGTTTGTGACCAAGACTCCGCCCGCGAGCTATTTTATCAAAAAAGCCGCTGGTATTCCCAAGGGGTCGTCAACGACCGGCAAGGGCTTCGTTGGCACGATTTCGTGGCCCCAGATTCGCGAAATCGCGGTCAAAAAGATGCCCGATCTCAACGCCCACGATGTCGAGGCTGCGGCCCAGATGATCGCCGGTTCCGCCCGTTCCATGGGCTTGCAGGTGGTGGAGTAAGACCATGGCCAAGATCGGAAAGCGTCTAAAAGCTGCCTATAAAGGCATTGATCGCGATGGCTTCCTCGCGCTTGAGGCGGCGGTTAAACTGGTTAAAGATAACGCAAAGGCTAAGTTCGACGAAACCGTCGAGATTGCCATGAACCTTGGCATCGATCCGCGTCACGCCGACCAAATGGTCCGTGGCATGGTATTGTTGCCCAACGGCACCGGTAAAACCGTGCGCGTTGCGGTATTTGCAAAGGGTGCCAAGGCTGACGAAGCGCGGGCGGCCGGAGCCGATATCGTTGGCGCCGAAGACCTCGCCGAGAAGATCCAGGCCGGTCAGATGGATTTCGACCGGTGCATCGCCTCCCCCGACATGATGGCCGTGGTTGGCAAGCTGGGCAAAATCCTCGGTCCGCGCGGTTTGATGCCAAACCCCAAACTGGGGACCGTTACCCCGAACGTTGGGGAAGCCGTTAAGGCGGCTAAGGGCGGCAACGTCGAGTTTCGGGCCGAAAAGGCCGGTATCGTTCATGCCGGTGTTGGCAAGGCAAGTTTTTCGGAAGTTGCCTTGCTCGAGAATGTCCGGGCCTTTATCGGCGCGATCAATCGCGCTCGGCCGAGCGGCGCCAAAGGCACCTTTATCGAGAAGATTTCGCTGAGTTCGACGATGGGGCCGGGCGTTAAGCTCGATCTTGGGACGATCTCCGCTCAGTCTTAAAATACGTATTTTGCCGTTGGGTCTTTCGGGAACCAGCGACAAACGGGCAGGCGGTCCGGTGAAAGTCGGATACCCCTGCCCACCCTGTCCGAGACCGCGGGTGCCGGACGTTATGGTTCCGGCTTAAAATGGCTGGCCCGCCGAGACGGGAGTTGCAACCGGATTATCCGACCGAAAGGTCGGGGCTGAGACGGCTATAACTTCTGGGACAGGTTGAGCCGGGGTCGCGTCTTTTACCGACATGACCCCATAGGTGCAACTTACTGGTACGGAGGCGATCCCTTGGATCGGACACAGAAGGAGAAGGCGATTGCCGCGCTGAGCAAGCGCGTGCAAGGCGTTTCCCTTGTGGTGGTCACCCGCCACAACGGGCTGACGGTCGCGGAAGTGACCGACCTGCGGCGCAAAATGCGTGCGGCGGGCGCCAACTTCAGCGTCACGAAGAACCGGCTTGCCCGTATCGCCCTTAAAGGCACACAGTTCGAGAACCTGGATGGGCTCTTTAAAGGCCCGACCGCGATTGCGTATTCGCGTGATCCGGTTGCCGCCGCCAAGGTGGCTTCCGACTATGCCAAGACCAACGAAAAGCTTTCAATCTTGGGAGCCGGTCTCGGAAATTTGGTTCTGAATGCCGACGGCGTGCAGGCACTTGCGAAGCTGCCATCGCTCACCGAACTGCGTGCTGGCCTCCTCGGCATGATCATGACGCCAGCGACACGTATTGCTGGTGTGCTGCAAGCACCGGGCGGCCAGATCGCTCGAGTGCTTTCGGCTTATGCCACAAAGGACGAGGCTCAGGGCGAGGCGGCGTAACGTCGATAGGCCCAACCATTCCCGAAGTTTATATCTCCTGGAGTTAACAAATGTCGAAGTTGGAAAAGCTTGTTGAAGAGTTGTCGGCACTCACCGTGATTGAGGCCGCCGAGTTGTCGAAGATGCTGGAAGAAAAATGGGGCGTTTCCGCCGCAGCTCCGGCAGCCGCCGCAGCTCCGGCAGCCGCCGCGGCCGCAGCCCCGGTTGAAGAGCAGACCGAGTTCAACGTGATCCTGGTCGCCGTTGGTGATAAAAAGATCAACGTGATTAAGGAAGTCCGCGCCATTACCAGCCTTGGCCTCAAAGAAGCCAAAGATCTGGTTGAAGGTGCGCCCAAGTCCGTTAAGGAAGGCGTCTCGAAAGAAGACGCCGCGAAGATTAAGAAGCAGCTTGAAGACGCTGGTGCGACTGTCGAAGTTAAGTAAATTCGCTTTGACAACCATCGTCACACATAGCGCAACGCCGGCCAGCGACGAGACCCGTCGCTGGCCGGTGGTTGCGTCTTTTGCGCGGGCGGGCGCCCTACGCGCGGTCGGGCGCCGCCAGAGACTGGGCTAAGATTTGGAGTCGGGGACATCCATGGCTAAATCCTTTACAGGACGCAAGCGTGTTCGGAAGAGCTTCGGGCGGATTCCGGAAGTCACCCAGATGCCGAACCTCATTGAGGTGCAGCGCAGTTCCTATGACCATTTCCTGCAAATGGACATTCCGCCTGAAAAGCGAGTGTTCGTTGGCCTACAGGAAGTCTTTAAGTCGGTATTCCCGATCAAAGACTTTTCCGATCGCGCCGTGCTCGACTTCGTTAAATACGAGCTGGAGCAGCCGAAATACGACGTTGAAGAGTGCCAGCAGCGTGGCATGACGTTTGCGGCGCCGTTAAAAGTAACGCTTCGCCTGAGTGTCTTCGACATCGAAGAAGACACCGGTCTCCGTTCGATTCGAGACATTAAAGAACAAGATGTGTACATGGGCGATATGCCGCTCATGACTGCGAACGGCACATTCGTGATCAATGGCACCGAGCGCGTGATCGTTTCTCAGATGCACCGGTCGCCTGGCGTCTTTTTTGATCATGATAAAGGCAAAACTCACAGCTCAGGCAAGTATCTGTTCGCAGCGCGAGTTATCCCCTATCGTGGGTCGTGGCTTGACTTTGAGTTTGACGCTAAAGATCTTGTTTACGTCCGAATTGATCGCCGCCGGAAGCTTCCGGCCACCACTTTGCTCTTTGCGCTCGATGGGGCAGAAACCGAGAAGCTGCGCGCCGGTCGGCGCGAGCCACTGGCGCCCTACGAAGCCCAAGGCATGGGCAAAGAAGAAATCCTGTCAACCTTCTACGGCTCGATCTCCTATACTCGCGCCGGAACCGGTTGGAAGACACCGTTCGACGCAGAACGGCTTAAAAACCTGAAGCTCGCTTCTGATCTAATTGATGCCACCACCGGGCAAGTGGTCGTGCAGGCTGGTATAAAAATAACTCCGCGCCTTTCCAAGAAGCTACGCGAACAGGGCCTAACAGAACAGTTGGTTTCCACTGAAGATCTTATCGGACAGTATTTGGCTTCCGACATGATCAACGAAAAAACCGGGGAAGTATATTACGAGGCCGGCGAAGAGCTGTCGCTGGCGGTGATCGAGAAACTCGAGAAGGCAGGGATCAGCCAGATTCCCGTTTTAGCGATTGATCATATCAATGTCGGCGCTTACATGCGCAATACGATGGCGGCGGATCGCAATGCCAGTCGCGAGGATGCGCTAATCGACATTTATCGTGTTATGCGTCCCGGCGAACCGCCAACCCTGGAGTCTGCCGAGGCACTGTTCCAGGGACTATTCTTCGATTCTGAGCGCTACGACCTTTCCGCTGTCGGCCGCGTAAAGATGAACGCACGTCTGGGTTTTCAGACCGACGATCAGGTGCGCGTCCTCCGCAAGGCCGATATCCTTGAGATTCTGAGGGTCCTGGTCAGCCTGAAGGATGGCCGAGGCGAAATCGATGATATTGATCATCTTGGCAACAGGCGGGTTCGGTCGGTTGGCGAGTTGATGGAGAATCAGTACCGCGTTGGCTTACTGCGAATGGAGCGGGCAATTCGGGAGCGCATGTCATCAGTAGAAATCGACACTGTGATGCCCCATGATTTGATCAACGCTAAACCAGCGGCAGCAGCGGTTCGGGAGTTCTTCGGTTCGTCTCAGCTTTCACAGTTTATGGATCAGACCAACCCGTTATCTGAGATCACCCATAAGCGGCGCCTTTCGGCGCTCGGGCCAGGAGGTTTGACCCGCGAACGCGCTGGCTTTGAAGTCCGAGACGTTCACCCAACCCATTATGGCCGCATTTGCCCGATCGAAACTCCCGAAGGCCCGAACATTGGCCTGATCAACAGTTTGGCGACCTACGCCCGGGTAAACCAATACGGATTTATTGAAAGCCCATATCGGAGGGTTGATAATTGCCGGGTCACCGATGACGTCGTGTACTTGTCGGCCATGGAGGAAGGAAAGTACACCGTCGCCCAAGCAAACGCGGCCGTCGACGAGCAAGGACACTTCACTTCCGATTTAGTATCTTGCCGTCAGGGTGGTGATTACCTGATGGTTAAGCCAGACAACATCCAGTTGATCGATGTGTCGCCCAAGCAGTTGGTTTCCGTTGCCGCAGCATTGATTCCGTTTTTGGAAAACGACGACGCGAACCGCGCGCTGATGGGTTCCAACATGCAACGCCAAGCGGTACCGCTCCTTCAAGCAGACGCGCCGTTGGTTGGTACCGGTATGGAAGCGACGGTGGCCCGCGACTCTGGTGTGGCCATTGTTGCCCGCCGCTCGGGGGCAATCGACCAGATCGATGCAACACGCATCGTCATCCGTGCAACCGAGGATACGAATGCGGCGGCGCCTGGGGTGGATATTTATAACCTACTGAAATTTCAGCGCTCCAACCAAAACACCTGTATTACCCAGCGGCCATTGGTGAGGGTTGGAGATGTCGTTCGGGCCGGCGATATCATCGCCGACGGTCCCTCGACCCAATTTGGCGAGTTGGCCCTGGGGCGGAACGTACTTGTCGCGTTTATGCCGTGGAATGGCTACAACTTTGAAGATAGCATCTTGATCTCTGAACGCATCGTACGTGATGATGTGTTTACCTCGATTCACATCGAGGAGTTTGAAGTTATGGCTCGGGACACGAAGCTGGGCCAGGAAGAAATTACTCGCGACATTCCAAATGTTGGCGAAGAGGCGTTAAAGAATCTCGACGAGGCTGGTATCGTTTACATCGGTGCGGAAGTCAAACCGGGCGACATTTTGGTTGGCAAAGTCACGCCAAAGGGCGAAAGCCCGATGACTCCCGAAGAAAAACTGCTACGTGCTATTTTTGGAGAAAAGGCGAGCGACGTTCGCGACACATCATTACGGCTACCTCCCGGTGTTGCTGGAACGGTTGTCGATGTGCGAGTGTTTTCTCGGCGCGGCGTCGATAAAGACGAGCGAGCCATGCAGATCGAGCGCGCACAGATTGAGAAGCTCGCCAAAGATCGTGACGACGAAAAAGCTATTCTTGAGCGGAGTTTCTATAGCCGACTAAAAGAAGTGTTGATGGGGCAAGTCGCGGTTAGCGGCCCACGAGGATTTCATGTTACTGGGGGGGCCATCACCGAAGCGATCCTTAAGCCCTACACCCATGGTCAATGGCGCCAAATCAGCATCTCCAACGAGCAGATGATGGAAGACATTGAGGCCATGGGCCGGGTGTTTGACGAATCCATTGATGCTCTCAAGGCCAGATTCGAGAATAAAGTTGAAAAGCTCCAGCGTGGTGACGAGCTGCCACCCGGAGTGATGAAGATGGTCAAAGTTTTTGTCGCTGTGAAACGGAAGTTACAGCCTGGCGACAAAATGGCCGGTCGGCACGGCAATAAGGGCGTGGTTTCTAAGATTATTCCAATCGAAGACATGCCATATTTAGAGGATGGACGGCCAGTCGACTTGGTCTTGAACCCTCTCGGCGTGCCCTCCCGCATGAACGTTGGGCAGATTCTCGAAACACATTTGGGATGGGCTTCGGCTGGTCTTGGGCGTCAAATCGGCGAATTACTCGAAAAGTATCGGATTGCGGTACGCAACAATCCAGGGACGAGCGATGTAGAGCCACTTCGTGCACGCCTTCGGACGATATATGGGGAGAAGGCGTACGCAGCGGACATCGCCGATCTGAGCACCCCTGAGTTGCTGGAATTGGGGAACAATCTAAAAGTTGGAATTCCCTTCGCGACCCCTGTATTCGATGGCGCTCGCGAGGATGATATCTGCCATATGCTCGACGAAGCTGGGCTAGACCGCTCGGGTCAAGTCACCTTAATTGATGGGCGTACGGGAGAATCTTTTGATCGCAAGGTAACCGTAGGCTACATCTACATGTTAAAACTGCATCACTTAGTCGATGACAAGATCCACGCGCGCTCAATCGGCCCCTATAGCCTTGTCACTCAACAGCCATTGGGTGGCAAGGCCCAGTTCGGCGGACAACGGTTCGGTGAAATGGAAGTGTGGGCGCTGGAGGCGTACGGCGCCGCCTATACACTCCAAGAAATGCTGACCGTCAAGTCTGACGACGTTTCCGGACGGACCAAGGTCTACGAAGCCATCGTGCGCGGCGATGACAACTTTGAAGCCGGCATTCCAGAGTCGTTCAATGTGCTGGTCAAGGAACTCAGGTCTTTGGGCTTGAACGTTGAACTTAACCAGCGGACTTAATGATCGCGGCTCTCGCAGGAGATTCTCATGAACGAATTGATGAATGTCATGGGGCCGGCATCCGGCCCCCAGAGCTTCGATCAGATCCGGATTTCGATCGCGAGTCCCGAGCGCATCCGCTCGTGGTCTTTCGGGGAGATTAAAATGCCGGAAACCATCAATTACCGGACGTTTAAACCCGAGCGCGATGGATTATTCTGCGCTCGTATCTTTGGCCCGATCAAAGATTATGAGTGCTTGTGCGGTAAGTACAAGCGCATGAAATATCGCGGTATCATCTGCGAAAAGTGTGGTGTCGAAGTCACGCTTTCCAAAGTGCGGCGTGAACGGATGGGCCATATCGAACTGGCGTCGCCGGTGGCTCATATTTGGTTTCTTAAATCGTTGCCGAGCAGGATCGGCCTTTTAGTGGATATGACGCTGAAGGATCTGGAACGGATTCTTTACTTCGAATCCTACGTGGTGATCGAACCCGGCTTGACACCACTCAAGCTGCATCAATTGTTGAACGAAGAAGAGTTTATCATCGCCCAAGACGAGTACGGCGAAGATGCTTTTACCGCGTCCATTGGTGCCGAGGCGCTTCGCGTCCTGTTGTCGGCGCTGGACCTCGACCAAGAAAAAGTTACCTGTCGGGATGAGTTGCGCGATACCAACTCCGAGGCCAAGCGCAAGAAGCTTGTTAAGCGCCTGAAGCTAATTGAAGCGTTCATGGAAAGCCAATCGCGGCCGGAATGGATGATTCTTGAAGTAATTCCGGTAATTCCGCCCGAGCTTCGCCCCCTCGTCCCCCTTGATGGCGGCCGGTTTGCCACGTCCGACTTAAACGATCTCTACCGGCGTGTGATCAATCGCAACAATCGCCTCAAGCGGCTCATTGAACTAAAGGCGCCAGATATTATCGTGCGCAATGAAAAGCGCATGTTACAAGAGGCTGTGGACGCACTGTTTGACAATGGTCGGCGCGGCCGTGTCATTACTGGCGCGAATAAACGGCCGTTAAAATCCTTGTCAGATATGCTGAAAGGAAAGCAGGGACGTTTCCGCCAGAACTTGCTGGGTAAGCGCGTTGATTATTCGGGCCGGTCGGTTATTGTGGTCGGTCCGGAGCTGAAGTTGCACCAGTGCGGTCTACCAAAAAAGATGGCGCTCGAGCTGTTCAAGCCATTTATCTACGCAAAGCTTGAATTATACGGCATGGCGTCGACAATCAAAGCCGCCAAACGCATGGTGGAAAAGGAGCGGCCCGAAGTTTGGGATATTCTCGAAGAAGTAATTCGAGAACACCCGGTGATGCTGAACCGGGCACCAACTTTGCACCGACTAGGCATTCAGGCGTTTGAACCCGTGCTGATCGAGGGTAAGGCAATTCAGCTGCACCCGTTGGTGTGTACGGCGTTCAATGCCGACTTCGACGGCGATCAAATGGCAGTTCATGTGCCGCTATCGTTGGAGGCTCAGCTTGAAGCCCGCGTCCTGATGATGTCGACCAACAATATTCTATCGCCAGCCAACGGTAAGCCGATCATTGTGCCTTCGCAAGATATCGTGCTGGGCCTCTACTATATTACCATGGAGCGCGCAGGCGAGCCTGGTGAAGGTATGGCATTCGCGAATATTGGTGAAATTCAGCAAGCTCTCGATGCCAAGGCGATCAGCCTTCACAGCAAAGTCAAAGCCCGTTACCACACTGTTGACGACAATCATAAGCCGATTATTGTCCGCCTTGAGACGACGCCGGGTCGGATGTTGCTCTCGGAAATCCTGCCGCGGCACCCATCCGTGCCGTTCACGATGATCAACCGGGTTTTGACCAAAAAGGACATCACCAACGTTATCGATAGCGTCTACCGTCACTGCGGCCAGAAAGAAACTGTGATTTTCGCCGATCGCTTGATGAAACTCGGCTTCTCACAAGCGTGCAAGGCGGGAATTTCGTTTGGCAAAGACGATCTGGTGATCCCCGCTGCGAAAGACACGCTGGTGCGCGAATCGCAGAACCGGGTTAAAGAATATGAACAGCAATACCAAGATGGTCTGATCACCCAGGGCGAAAAATATAATAAGGTGGTCGACGTTTGGTCAGAGTGTACAGAAAAAGTTGCCCAAGAAATGATGAAGGGCATTTCCGACACGACAAAGGCAGGACGGTTTGTCAACGCGGTTTACATGATGGCGCACTCTGGTGCGCGTGGTTCGGCAGCTCAAATCAAGCAACTGGCCGGTATGCGCGGGTTGATGGCAAAGCCGTCTGGCGAAATCATCGAAACGCCAATTATTTCGAACTTCAAAGAAGGGCTTACCGTGTTGGAGTACTTCAACTCCACTCATGGTGCCCGCAAAGGCTTGGCTGACACTGCGCTGAAGACTGCAAACTCGGGGTATTTGACTCGGCGACTGGTTGACGTTGCACAGGATGCGATCATCGTCGAAAATGATTGCGGCACCAAAAAGGGCATCACCGTCAAGGCCGTAATCGACGGCGGAGAGGTGATTTCGCCGTTGGCTGATCGCATTCTTGGGCGCTCGGCTTCGGTTGACATTACCGATCGTTTGACCGGTGAAGTCATTATTCCGGCCGGTGGCTTGATTGAAGAGGCCGAAGTCGAATTGGTTGAGCGAGCCGGAATCGACTCGGTACTGATACGCTCGGTCTTGACCTGCGAAACCAAGGAGGGGGTGTGCGCCGCCTGCTACGGTCGCGATTTGGCTCGCGGAACCATCGTCAATGTTGGCGAAGCGGTGGGCGTCATCGCCGCCCAGTCCATTGGCGAACCCGGCACCCAGCTTACGATGCGCACCTTCCACATCGGGGGCGCGGCTCAGCGCGGCGCCGAAATCAGCCAAGTCGACGCGTCTCTCAACGCCACGGTGCACATCAATAACCGCACAGTGGTTATGAACAGCTCCGGAATTCCGGTGGTGATGGGTCGCAGTTGCGAAATATTGCTACTGGACGAAGCCGGGCGCGAACGGGCCCGCCATCGTGTGCCCTATGGTGCCAAACTGCTGGCGGATGAAGGTGCGTTGGTCACACGGGGCCAGAAATTGGCCGAATGGGATCCCTATACCCTACCGATTATTACCGAGCGTGAAGGTATCGCCCGCTACCTTGATATGGTCGAGGGCGTATCGGTACGCGAGGTGGTTGACGAAGCGACCGGTATCTCGTCAAAGGTGGTGGTGGATTGGCGGCAACAGCCACGGGGCGCAGATCTTAAGCCACGCATCACTCTTTTGGACCCGAACGGCGAGATTATCAAGCTTCCCAATGGGTTGGAGGCGCGATACTTCCTCTCGGTGGATGCCATCCTGTCGGTCGAGAATGGTGCTCACGTTCGAGGCGGCGATACTCTGGCCCGTATTCCACGGGAATCCTCAAAGACACGCGACATCACCGGCGGTTTGCCGCGAGTGGCTGAACTCTTTGAAGCCCGGCGTCCGAAGGACTTCGCGATCATCTCTGAACTGGATGGCCGCATCGAATTCGGCAAGGATTACAAAACCAAACGCCGCATTGTGGTGCGCAACGAAGCTTCCGGAGACGAGCGCGAATATCTCATTCCGAAGGGTAAGCACATCAGCGTCCAAGAGGGCGACTATGTGGTGCGTGGCGACTTGTTGATGGATGGGAACCCGGTCCCCCATGATATTCTTGCCGTAATGGGGGTCGAGGCACTGGCGAACTACCTGATTAACGAGATCCAGGATGTCTATCGACTCCAGGGTGTGAAGATCAACGACAAGCACATTGAAGTCATCGTGCGGCAGATGTTGCAAAAAGTTGAAATTGATGATGCCGGTGAATCGACCTTCCTGGTTGGTGAACAGGTTGATCGTCAGGAGTTCGATGACGAAAACTATAAGACAGTGCGCGAAAACTTAAGGCCAGCGACTGCACGGCCGGTTCTTCAAGGCATCACTAAGGCAAGCTTACAGACCCGGTCGTTCATTTCAGCGGCTTCGTTCCAGGAAACCACCCGCGTTCTGACCGAAGCATCTGTTTCGGGCCGGGTCGATAACCTGGAGGGCCTGAAAGAAAACGTCATCGTTGGTCGCCTAATCCCAGCCGGCACAGGTTCGGTGGTCAATCGCCTCAAACTGGTGGCCGCTGAACGGGACCGCTCAACGCCGGTCACCGGGGGCACTCCTGCTCTCGGACGGCCAAGAGAAGAAAATTCGGCGGCTTGATTATGCATGCGGGTAAAGCGGGGAGCTTTTGCTCCCCGCAGCCCCCCCTGCCCCAGGATGGCAGGCTATTTTTTGCATGGGGAATCCTAATCTGCGGGTCATAATTGTGCCTTAATCTCAGAAGCTAGAATATTGTGCTGATTTGGTGGTCGCAACGGCGAGTCAAGGGTATTGGCACCTATATCGGGCGACTCTCGGGATACGCAGAACGAATGAGCGCGCTATGAACGCAGAACTGCTGGCCAAATACGACCGAGCGCGAGTTCCGCGCTATACCAGCTACCCAACCGCGCCACATTTTAGCCCCACTGTTGGGCCAGAAATCGCGCTAAGGTGGTGGGGTGGACTGACGGAAGGCATGGCGGCCTCTATTTACCTGCATATACCCTTTTGTGAAAGTATGTGCTGGTATTGTGGTTGCCATACTAAGGTGGTCGCGCGCTATCAACCAGTCACCGAATATCTTGAGCACCTTCATCGCGAGATTGAACTGGTCGCAAACGCCATTCCAGGCCGATTGAAGGTGGGGCATGTACATTGGGGTGGGGGCACACCAAATCTGGTAACGCCACAGGATTTTTCTGCTGTTATGGCGGCACTCCGCACCCACTTTGACTTTGCACCCGATGCCGAGATTGCTGTTGAGATTGATCCTCGGACACTGACCCCCGGCCATGTCGCAGCAATGAAGACGGCCGGGGTCACCCGAGCCAGCCTCGGTGTTCAAGATTTTGACGCCGAAATTCAGGCATCGATCAACCGTATTCAACCCTTTGAACAATCGCAGGGTGCGGTGTCGAGCCTGCGCGCGGCTGGTATTCGTGCCATCAACCTCGACCTGATGTATGGTCTGCCGGGCCAAACTAAAGAGCATTGCCGGCAGAGCGCAGAGCTTGCGCTTTCACTCCAGCCAGACCGGTTGGCGGTGTTTGGCTATGCGCACGTGCCGTGGATGAAAAGCCATCAACGAAAAATCGATGAGGCTGCGCTGCCCGACGCGCTTCAACGCTGGCGGCAATTCGCGATGATTTCGAAAACGCTGGTCGCAGGTGGCCTTCAAGCGATTGGCATCGATCATTTCGCCCGGGCCGAGGACGGAATGGCAGTAGCCCAGCGCGCGGGACGATTACGGCGCAATTTTCAAGGGTATACCACCGATAGTTCAGAAGTGTTGCTCGGATTCGGCGCGTCCGCGATCGGGGCGCTTCCCGATGGTTATGTTCAAAATAGCCCCGACTATAATAAATATGGCGCGGCCATCGCCGCAGGACACCCGGCTACGACGCGGGGACTTCAGCTTACAGCCGAGGATCGCCTGCGCCGTGATCTGATCGAGCGCCTAATGTGCGACCTTACGGTGGACCTCGATCAGGTCACGGCACGCCACGGCGCCCCCCCCAGCCAGTTTGACCCAGAACTTGCCAACTTGGCGGAGTTCGCCGCCGACGGCTTGGTGATAATCGACAGCCGGCGGGTGACGGTGCCGGAAGAGGCCCGCCCCCTGGTCCGCCTCGTTGCCGCCGCTTTCGATCCCTACCTGATTTCGAGCCAGGAAAGCGGGGTCGCCAAGCATTCGAGGGCCATTTGATCGGGGCCGCGAAACGCCGCCCTTTTAGCACTGCGGGCAAGGGGTAACTGGCAAGCCGCGCGAAAGCCAGCCCGGGCCTGCGGCTCCTCCCGCCATGCCCTCTTGAATATTGAGGACCGAGCTAAATCCGTTAGCCAACAAAATGCCCCTCGCCCGAGTCGAGCGGTTCCCCGATCGACAAATCACAGCGAGCGGCCGCCCTTTGTCTGAAGCCACGAGGTCGTTCACGGCCGCGACGAAAAAAGCGTCACCGCCAGCCCCATTCACGTCCACGGTCTTGGCCCCCTCAGCAATTCCGGTCTGCCGCCATTCGCCCGGCGTCCGAACATCGATGATCAGCAACTTGCCCGCCTTCGCAGCGGTGTAAGCGTCGTCGACGGCGATCCTCCCCTCGCCCGCGACCGCAGCAGGGGTGACTACCGAAAACACGCCAACCACCAAGGATAACAGGCCCGAAATCAGTCTATGCCTCATCCGCCTGTCCTCATGAATAAATTTATTGCCCTGCGCAAGCCGTTCTTATGCAGATATCGCGTTCCCTTCACTCACTCGGCCCCAACCTCTGGAACTGACCAACACCGCCCGGGGGCGCCCCCCCGCCGGGTTGTGTTTGCTCAACCGACGAAGGCAACGCTGGCGCCAGCGGCGCCGGAATCACTGACGGAGGAAGAACCGGAAGCGCTGGCGCCGGGACCTCCGGATGTGGCGGGGTGACCACCGGAGGGGGAGCCACCACCGGGTGTGGTGGGGTGACCACCGGAGGGGGGGCCACCACCGGGTGTGGCGGAGTGACCACCGGAGGGGGGGCCACCACCGGGTGTGGCGGAGTGACCACCGGAGGGGGAGCCACCACCGGGTGTGGTGGGGTGACCACCGGAGGGGGAGCCACCACCGGGTGTGGTGGGGTGACCACCGG
>CAIZDL010000094.1 GCA_903931735.1 uncultured Rhodospirillales bacterium | reverse complement strand
CTTCTACCCGTTCAATGCCTTCAGATCATTGCTGGGGATCGCGGGCGGGGCTGAGGCGCCGACCTACGCTGAACTCTACTCCGGCGATTGGGCGCACCCAACATGTAGTGGGTGTCTGCGTTAACCGGATAGGCAAGCTTCAATCAATCTTGATCGTAGCGAGGCCCCCGGTATCACTGACCAACGCTGGCTGGAGGCCGCCGACGAACTGCAGCATCGGCTTGGCCTCGACGGGCATGCCCGTGTCGTTGTCAGGCACCGTAAGAAAGGTCGTGACCATCTGCACATAGCTTTCTGTCGTGTTCATCCCGACACCCTGAAAGCCGGCCGCGACGGTCACAACTACCGCATTCACGAACAGACTTCGCGATGTCTCGAAACCCGCTGGCACCTACGACCCGTTGTTGGGGTCCACACCAGACGATCAGGAACGCCAAGGCCGGTTGCCCGAGCCACCCACGATGACTGGCAAGCTGCAGAGCGAACAGGCATCCGCGTTGACGACGTGGCCGCCATTTTATCGGCCAGCTGGGCAGCGACAAAGGACGGGCGGTCATTCTCAAAGGCCATCGAAGCCCGAGGGCTGATTTTAGCGCGCGGCCGGCGAGGGATTGTCGTCGTCGACAGTGCAGGCACACCGCATTCAATCCACAGGCGCCTGCACCTCAAGGCGGCGGATGTTCAAGGCCGCCTGCGCGATATCGACCAGAGCCGCCTTCCAACCGTTGAAAACATTCAAAAATCTCGCACCACTCGAACCCAGAAGCTAAAAAGGATAGACACAGATATGGAACAAGCTCAAGCCTTTCGCGTTACATCAGGACCGTCAAAACGCAAACGAAAAACTGCAACAGTTTCTGAACACGCATCTTACTGGAAAAGCCTTGGCCTTGTGCCAGAATTTAAGTTTGGTGCCATTACGATTACTCTCTCCAACGGCACCCGTCTTTTTGACCGAGGAGACGAGATTGCTTTGTTCCGCAACGGCGATCCGACAGACGACGAAATTAAAATGATGGTCACAGCAGGAAAGGCTCGTGGCTGGACCGCCGTTAGATTCAGCGGCGGCTCTCCGGAATTCCAGCGCCGTGCCCGACTGGAAGCTTTGCGCCAGGGCTACCGCGCCGAAGACATTTCCTTAGAGTGCGAAGACAGCATCTCTCGGCCTATGGCTGTATCAGGCCCTCTCCCAGAGCACATCCGCCGCACTCTCGCGCCACCAGCCCCGCCTGTCCCTGCCGACCCGCCGCCTCAGCCAGCCCAAGCACCCGAACCGACAACGGAGCTACGACCATGAGCCAGCCGTCAGAATTTACAGCAAAGCGGAAACCAGCGAGCCGCACCGCCACCGGCGAAATCATCCTGACCAGCACCGACATCAGCGAACTCGGTCTTGAAGAGGCCCCGGAAGACGCAGGGCGGTCTTGGGAAGAGATAGCCCGCGCCAAAAAGGAGGACCGTCGCCATGGCTAACTCAACACCTGCTCACCGAGATCACTATCAAGAGGTGACGGCAGCAATCCTGGCGGCACTTGAACAGGGAACGCCGCCATGGCGCCGGCCGTGGGATAGCAGCCGAGTTGCGAGTAGCGGCCCGATTAACATTTCCGGCCGCCGGTACCACGGCATAAACACCCTACTTTTATCGATGTCTCCGCTCTCTCTGATGTCCGATGATCCAAGATGGGCGACGTATAAACAAGCCCAGGCGGCCGGAGCACAGGTCAAGAGGGGCGAGAAGGCGACAACAATCTTTTTCTTCAAGACTATCGAAGTTGATGACGACGGCAGAGGCGGAGGAAGGGGCGACGATGACGGCAAGCGCCGCGTCCCTGTATTGCGGTCATACCCCGTGTTCCACGCCGGCCAAATCGACAACCTGCCATACCGGCCACGGACTATCGAGGAGGCGCCCTGGCAGTCTCCCGACAGCGTCAATGTCATCCTTCAGAATTCTCGAGCACATATTCGCGAAGGCGGAGACCGCGCTTCCTACTCGCCGCTGACTGACAGTATCCAGCTACCGCCCAGGGCGTCGTTTCGGTCGGCGGCCGATTGGTCGGCGACCGCACTGCATGAGCTTGGGCACTGGTCTGGTGCCAAAAGTCGTCTTGACCGCGACCTCACCGGTCGCTTTGGAAGCAGCGCCTACGCCACCGAGGAGCTGAGGGCCGAAATCGCGTCAGCCTTCATCGGCGCAGAACTGAACTTGCCATCAAGTATTCCCAATCATGCTTCGTACATTTCCTCCTGGATTTCCGTGCTGAAAAGCGACAAGCGCGAGATTTTCAGGGCTGCAGCAGATGCAAGGCGGATATCCGATTTTTGTTTGTCGTTTCATCCGGATTTCAAAAAGCAAATTGAACAGGAACGAACCGAGGAAAGCGGAGCGCCCGAGGCATCCGGTCAACCAATAAGCCCGTCTTCTTTCGTTCCGCCAGCTACGCAGACGACCGGCTTTCGACAGACAGCGCTCAGAAATTGCCTTGCAGGGCCAATCCAAATTGCTGCCGCTTTGCCCAGCCATATCAGACGCTCGCTCGAAAAAAATATTCAACAATCACAAACAGTGCAAACCCATCATCAAGAGGAATACACATGGACGCCACCTTCAATTTAAATTCGTTTGGCATAAAGCGCGACCCACTCGATGTTACGCTATCAATCGGGGATGTGATTCGCCAGCATGAATATGAGTGCGATCTACAAATTGCAATCGCAGAATTTGGCTCCATTGAAGCGTGGCGTGCTCACCTGAATCTTATCAGGCGGCTCGATCCAGATCGCAAAATTGCTAAAGCGGTCGAATCCCTCATATATAATGGTCACTACAGCCCCAGCGGAACACTCTCACCACGGAAAAAGGCTTTAATCCTCAAGGACGCACCGCTTGCTGTCTATTTTATATCCGTCGCAAAATATGATGGGTGGAGCGAAGAGCGCCGACGAATTTCCGAAATTCAGAGAAAAGCAATCAAGGCTGAAAAATCGAGCGACCGCTTGTTGGCATACGAACATGAAGCAATCTACAGCTTGCTGCCGACATACCGATATTTCGGTAAATTGTTAATTGACCAGGGCATCGATACGATGCTCGACGATGTGATCGAATGTTTTGCCGAGAAGCATCCTGATTTGTGGCATTTGTAATTCATCATATATCATGGTCTCACGTCTCACAGACAACGAACCGCAGGCCATGCTGAACACCACAGCCTGCGGTGTCGAACTCCAGGAATACCAACCATATGATTTATGTAATTCATTTCTCGCGAATCCTGACGTCTTGTATACATCACACACTTGAAATGAACGATAAGCATAATCATGCGGAATAACGATGCAGTGATGTTGCGTATGATAAGAAACATGAAGTGGAATAGCGCCGTAATATTATGATTCAGAATGCGCCGAATGTTTGAGCAAATGGAATGCATGGAGACAAACTGAATAATCGGGATATGGTACGCTAGCCACCCTTCCGAGCCTCTCCCTGGTGCCATCGGGCTTCTCAAACCGCCTCATACAAAGTCACTGCGCGCCAGCCTTTTTACGGGGACCACACCGACACAGCAAAATGGCCTCGAGTTTGCGCCCGAGACCACCTTGCAATTTATTGGCTTCGTGGCATATTACGCTGAAGAAGCAGGTTTGCATTGGCAGCATTTATCTTGTACCTAATGTTCAGTTCCTGCCTATCCGGTTGACGCAGACACCCACTAGGTATAGTATTTTATAGAAAGTTGCTGGTCTGGCCAGCAATGCGTTGGAAATGGCGATCTGGGATGAATGCATCTGCCCCGAAGTTGATGGATGTTGAGCAACGCCCT
>CAIZDL010000093.1 GCA_903931735.1 uncultured Rhodospirillales bacterium | reverse complement strand
GGCGTCGATCTCGCCTTCAACGTTGGAAACAATGTGCATGACGTGGGAGTATAGTTCGACCACAAACTGCTCGGTTACTTTGATCGTGCCGACCTTCGCCACCCGGCCAACATCATTACGTCCGAGGTCGAGGAGCATCAGATGTTCGGCCCGCTCTTTGGGATCGGCCAGCAACTCCGCTTCCAACGCCCGATCTTCCGCTGCGGTTTTGCCCCGGCGCCGGGTCCCGGCAATTGGCCGGATGGTGACCTTGCCGTCCCGTAACCGCACCAAAATCTCGGGGCTGGAGCCGATCAGGCTAAATCCGTCGAAGTTAAGGTAAAACAAAAATGGCGATGGGTTAAGACGGCGCAGCCAGCGATAAAGTGCAATCGATGGTAATTCGAAAGGCAGCGAAAAACGCTGAGACGGTACGACCTGAAAAATATCGCCGGCACGAATGTAGTCTTTGGCCTTCTCGACAATGGTATGATATTCGTCCTGGGTTGTGTTGGAGACTGGCGCCAAAACCGGGGCTTTGGCGGGGGGCGCGCCCCGCCCACCCTCTGTCCACGAATTGCGGAGCGGACTATCGAGCCCGGCCAACACTTCGTCGAGGCGTCGGGCCGCTTGCTCGTAAGCCACCTCGGCGCTGATATGGGGGAGCGGGCGAACCGGGGTTACAACCGTGACCATGCTCTTAACGTTATCAAAGATCACCATCACCGTCGGGCGCATCATCACCGCGTCGGGGATGCCCAGCTCATCGGGGGTGGAGTCGGGCAGCCGCTCCATCAGCCGTACCATGTCATATCCGAGATAGCCGAACAGGCCGGCAGACATGGGCGGCAGCGCCTCGGGCATCTCGATCCGGCATTCTTCGAGCAGTGCCCGCAACGCCACCAACGGGGGCTCCGCCTGGGGCTCGAAACGGCCGCGGTCTTTAAGGGCGTCGCGGTTGATTTCGGCGGTTGTGCCTCGGCAGCGCCAAATCAGGTCGGGATGCAAGCCGATCAACGAATAGCGCCCGAGCTTCTCGCCCCCCTCCACCGATTCGAGTAGGAAGCTATAAGCCCGGTCGTGCGCCAGCTTAAGCATTGCCGAGACCGGTGTTTCGAGGTCGTTAACCAAGCACGCCCAGGCCACCTGCGGCTTGCCGGCCGCATAAACGGGCTGAAAGTCGGCGAAGGCGGGTTGAACGGTCACGGCAAGCATCTCCGAAGCTAAAAAATTAGTTGGTGGAGAACATTGTCCGAATGAACTCCTGGTTGGTGCGAACAGGGTAAGCTTGCCGAAGAGCATCGCTGAACTCGGCCACCAAGTCGTTGGATATTTGTTGGCGCTCGGTGTCGGCGAGGCTCTTAATGGCACCGGGGGCCGTTGCGGGGTCGGCAGCGATAATCGATTTCAAGCGCGCCACAACTTGACCATCGGCGGTCGCAGCCTTGGCAATCTCACCCGGAGCCAGGGTGAACAGCATTTTGAGGAGAACCGGCGGCAGGGTCGCGCGTCCGCCGGGGTTCCGGTTCAACGGCTCAGTGATCGCGGCGACGGCCCCTGTGGCATGGGCGACCTGTTCCGGGGTCCCGCCGGCCTTTAGCTGGCTTTCAATTTCCTCGGCTTTCGTGGCGGCGGCCTTGGCGCGCTGCTCGGCCTTCCAAGCGGCGATCACTTGGTCCCGAACCTCGGCCAGCGGCTTGAGGTGGGATGCGAGGACAGAATCAACCCGGACAATGAACGAGTTGTTGTCGGTTCCCTCGGTCACCGGGCTACGGCCAGCCGGCGCCAGGGCAAAAGCCGTCTGGAGCACGGCCGGCAGGTCGGCAATGTCTTTGATCTTGCCGCCATTGGGGCCGCCGTCTTGGGCATTGCCATCGCTGTCCACCGCCGGAACCTTAACCAGCCGGAACTGAAACTTGGCCGCGGCTTCTTCGAGCGTGGCGCCGCCAGCCAGGGAATCCTCGACCCGGTTGACGAAGCGGGGCAGGGCATCGGCGGCCCGGTCTTTCAACAATTGAGCGACCACCTCGCCCCGCACGTCGGCGAGGGTGCGGACACGGGCCGGGTCGATCTTGGTGATTTTGACCACATGCCAGCCAAGATCGGACTTGAAGGCGTCGGGAATGGTGCCGGCCTCAAGAGCGAACACCGAGGCGCCGATTTCCGGCACTTCCGACTCGATTGCCGGGCCGATGGTGATGGCGTCCGCCCCTTCGGCCTTGGCGGCGGCTTCAAGATCGCCCTTAAGAGCGCGCGCTTTTTCAATCAAAGCACGGGCCTTGTCTTCTGTTTCCAAGACAACCTGAACAAAGCTACGGCGCTCGCCGGTCTGGAACTCGTCGGCGCGGGCCTCGAAGGCGGCCTTGATTTCGTCTTCGGTGAGTTCGATGGTTTTTGCGAGGTCGTCGGTATTGATGACACCCAGGGTCAGTACCCGATATTCGGGAGCCGTGAAGCGCACTGCCTTGTCTTCGTGATAACGGGTCAGCTCGGCGGCGTCGGGCGTTGCCGGCTCGGGCATGGCGGTGTTAGGCAAGGTCACCGTTTCGGCAACGCGGGCTTCCTGGCGGAACCGATAGAGGGCCTCGACCAGCGGCATCGGGGCGTCGGCTCCAGCGGCAACGGCGCCCAGCACCAAATTGCGCCCGGCTTCCTCGCGAATCATGCCGATGAGGGTGGCTTCGTTGAGGCTGTTCGAGGCCAGCGCCCGGCGCAAAAGCTCAGGCTCGAACTGGCCCTGTTGATTGCGAAAACCGGGCATGGTCTGAATCCGGCGGCTTACCAAGTCGTTACTGACATTCAGCCCCGCGTCGCGGGCGGCAAGGTCGAACAGCGACCTTTGAATCATTTGGTCGAGGGTCTGGTCGATCAGGCCCATTTGCTTGGCCTGCTCCATATCGAACTGGCCACCGAACATCGGGCGCAGACGGCTGATTTGCTTGCGCACCTCGCTGTCCAACTCTGAGGCCGCAATTTTCAGCGGGCCGATTTCGGCAACGGTGGAGGCCGGGCCATGGCTGCGGAAAATGTCGCCGATGCCCCAGACCGCGAAACTCGCGATCAGGATGAGAAACAGGCCCTTGACAATCCAGGTCCCGACGGTGCCGCGAATAAGCTGGAGCATGGTTCATGCAAGCCGGCTGGCCGACCGGCAAAACCGGCGGGCGGGATGGAACAAAACCCCCTGGCCGCCACGCGGGGAAACGCGCGGCGGCCAGGGTAGCGCGGTATCATAGAAGCCCGCATGAGTGCGGGCAACTCTCTCGTCGGCGGGCAGCTCAGATCTTGGAGCCGCTACAGAACAACCAGTCGTTTCCCTGGAGCCCGAACAGGAGCGCGGTTTTCTCTTTGCCCGAGCGGAGAATCGCAACCCGGAACCGAGTGCCGGTACAGGCGCCGGCCGGCTGGGATTTCACCGGCACCACGATGTGCTTAGACTTGAGGCACCCCTCGGAGCTTTTGGACGGGGCGCTAACGCCTTCAGCCTTCTTGCCATTGATCAAGAGATAATAGTTGCTGGCAAGTCCAGCCTTGACCGTGGCTTTAAGCTCGATTTTGACGAAGCGGGACTTATACAAGCCCGAATCCTGCTCGCCATCGGGCGGCGTGCCAACAACCGGCCGGAATGAGATCGCGGCGCAGGCCGGCGGCTGTTTGCCATCGGCGGCCGATGCCGGCGACACGCTTAATGTCGCCGCAGCGACGAGCAACAAGGCCCCAATCCCACTGAACAGACGCGCTTTCAACATGGTGTGGTCTCCGCACAGTCAACTACACCGGATGGTATTCCGGCACCGCAATCACACTAACGGCAATTTCACCCCGAGCGCAAGTACCGCACGGCGGCATCCCGCTCGAAGAGATAAAGTAAAATGCGCAAGGCCTTGCCTCGCTCGGATTTCAGGTCGGGGTCGCGGCCGGTGATCAGGCTGGCGTCGTCGCGGGCGGCTTCCAGCAACTCGGCGTGGACGGCGAGGTCTGCGAGCCGGAAGCCGGGCAGGCCCGATTGTTTGGTGCCGAGCAAGTCCCCCGCGCCGCGCAGGCGAAGGTCTTCTTCGGCGATCAAGAAGCCGTCCTCGGTCTCGCGTAAAATACTAAGCCGGGCTTTTGCGGTTTCGTTGAGTGGGCCTTCGTAAAGCATAAGGCACGTCGAGGCGGCGGCGCCCCGGCCAATCCGGCCGCGCAACTGGTGAAGCTGGGCCAAACCAAAGCGTTCAGCGTGCTCGATGACCATGACAGTGGCGGCGGGAACGTTGACGCCAACCTCAATCACCGTCGTTGCAACCAAAACATCGATCCGGCCTTCGGTGAAGGCGGCCATCACCGCGTCTTTTTCGGGGCCTTTCATCTTGCCGTGAACAAGACCAACCCGCTCGCCAAAACGGGCCTTGAGTGTGGCATGACGCTCGGTGGCGGCGGCAAGGTCGCTTGCTTCCGATTCATCGACCAGCGGGCACACCCAATAGGCGCGCGCTCCATCATGGATTCGCCGCTGAACAGCATCGCCCACTTCTTCCAGCCGGTCGATGGCGATGGTGACGGTTTTTATCGGCTGCCGTCCCGGCGGCTTGCCGATCAAGCGGGAGACATCGAGATCGCCGTAAGCGGTCATGGTCAGAGTGCGGGGAATCGGGGTTGCGGTAATCACCAGCACATCCACCGCCCGGCTCTTGGCAGAAAGTTGGAGCCGCTGGTGGACGCCGAACCGGTGCTGCTCATCGATCACCGCGAGGCCAAGGTCGGCGAAGGCCACATCGTCTTGAAAGAGCGCGTGGGTCCCAACCAGCAACTTGACCGCCCCGCTGGCGATGCCTTCCAGCACCAAGGCGCGGGCCTTGCCCTTGTCTCGGCCGGTGAGCATGGCAACCTCAAGCCCGGCCGTGGCGGCAAGCTCTTTAAACGATTGATAATGCTGGCGGGCAAGCAGTTCGGTTGGGGCCATCAGGGCGGCTTGGTGGCCACACTCGACCGCGTTCAGCATCGCCATGAAAGCGACGATGGTTTTGCCGCTGCCAACGTCGCCCTGAAGCAACCGGAGCATCCGCCGCTCTTCAGCCATGTCGGCATAAATCTCGGCCAGCGCGCCATCTTGAAACGTGGTGAGGGCGTAGGGCAGGGCGGCCAACACCCGCGCCCGCAGCGCGCCATCCCCGACCACCGCCCGCCCCGGCAACCGGCGCTGGCTGAGGCGCACCAGCGCCAGCGCCAATTGGTTGGCCAGCAACTCATCGAACGCCAACCGTTGGCGATATGGGGTGGTCAGCTCCAAATCGCCTTGATGTTGAGGGTGGTGGCAGGCGGTGAGCGCAGTTTTCCAATCGGGCCAGCCTTGGTGCCGCTGATAGGACGGATCCAGCCACTCGGGCAAACCGGGCAATTCATTGAAGGCCGAACGGATTGCTTTGCGCAGGATTTTGGGCGGCAGGCCGGCGGTCATCGGGTAGATTGGCGTGATTTTTTCAGACTCGGTTGCCGAATCGGGCGCGCTGAGAATGTCGGGATGGCTGATTTGGGGGGTATCGTGAAAACGATCCACCTTGCCGCTGACCACGATCGTTTGGCCCACCGGCAATTGTTTTTGCAGATAGTCGCCCCGGGCGTGGAAAAAAACCAACTCCAGCACCCCGGTTTCGTCGGTGCATCGGACCTTGTAGGGGTGCCGGGGCATCAATGGTGGTGCGTGACCATCGACTCGCACGGTCAGAGTCGCGACCACCCCCGCAGGCGCCTCGGCGATTTTGGGGCTGAAGCTCCGGTCGATCAAGCCGGTGGGCAGATGCCACAGCAAATCCACCACCAGCGGCCCCGCCAACTTTTCGATAAGTTTGGCAAAACGGGGGCCAACGCCCTTCACATCCCCCACCGGGGTGAATAGTCGATTGAGAACCTCTGGCCTCACGCGCCACCTTCTTACCGAAAATACCGTACAAAATTCTGGCGAAATCCTAGAGCATGATGCGATCAAGCGGAACTGCATCATGCTCTATCATTTTGTTTTTAGAGCGGATTCACGGCTACGGGGCGATTCCCCCCCTTCGGGACCCGCTCTAGCGGTCTGGACCGCAGGCGCCGGGGGGGATTATAATGCCTCCAGCGCTCCCTGCGATGGTTGATTATCGGGCTCCGGCGGGACGGGCCGATGGAGGAAACGATGACGGACAACGAAGCCGGTAGCGCCGATAAGCGGGGGTGGCCGGATATGCGCACGCTGCGCTGGCCGCCCGAGGGGGTGGAGGGGACTCCTCTGTCCAAAGCCAGGGCCGATGCCCTGGTGTCGCCGGTGGAATTTACCGCCGACCCCGAGCGCTCCGGCATGTTTGTCGCAGTATCGGGGACGGAAAATACGGTGATGGAGCCCGAACCGGAGCCGATTCCCGCTGACCCGGCCGAGCAAGGTGTGTTGATTCTCAACGAATTGCGCACGTTGCGCAAGGCGGTGGATACGCTGACCGGCATCGTGCGCACGCTCTCCTCATCAAACCGGATCGGCGGTGGTGGCAATGTCGGGCCGGCGCGCTGTATTTCCGACCACCAGGGCCGTCAGGAGATCCAGGAGTATTTCCTCAACCATGCCGACCGAACTGTTTATCCAAAAGAAATCGCCGAAGCCCTCAATTTGCCGGTGCTGAAAGTGGCCGAGTTGTGCGAGACCATGGCCTTGCGCGGCCAGATCAACCGTACTCTCGAGGGGTAGGGCGAGATGGTGGCGTTGGTCCTGATTGGGGCGGTGGTGCTGACGCTGGTGTGGCTCGATCGGCCGCGTTCGCGCCCCGCTTGCCACAAAGATTCTCTGATCGGACGCCTGCTGCGTCTCGATTTTTAGAGCGGATTCACGGGCTATGGGGTGAGTCCCCCCTTCGCGCGCCGCTCTAGCGCGCTGGTTATAGGCCAAAATAGTCTGGGTGGTCGGTCTCATGTCGTTCGTGTTGTCTAAAGTGTTGTGGCCGCTCTTGGCGCCGGCCAATTTCTTGGTGGTATTGGGCGTAACCGGCGTTGGTTTGCAACTGCTGGGCGGTCGGCGTGGCCGGCGTTATGGCTTGATGCTCAACGTCGCCGTTATGGCCCTGCTGGTGGCGCTGACGGTACTGCCGGTGTGGGACTGGGCGTTGCGACCGCTTGAGGGGCGCTTTCCCCGACCCGTTTGGCCGGAAAAGGTCGATGGCGTGATCGTGCTGGGGGGCTCGGTGGACACCTCGGCTTCGGCCGCCTGGAAGCACCCGGTCGCGAACCACGCCGCCGACCGGTTGATTGAGTTTGCCTGGTTGGCCCGGCGTTATCCTGAAGCAAGGCTGGTGTTTACCGGCGGTTCCGGCAGCCTTTCCAATCCCGAACAGGTTGAAGCGCCGGTCGCCCGAGCCGTGTTGGAGCGCATGGGGGCTCCGGTTGAGCGCATTGTTTTTGAAGATCGCTCTCGCAATACGCAAGAAAATGCGGCCTTCACCCAAGAGTTGATGAAGCCAAAACCCGGAGAAACCTGGGTTTTGATTACCTCAGCCTATCACATGCCCCGCTCGGTTGGAATTTTCCGCAAGATCGGCTGGGCGGTTCTGCCTGATCCGGTTGGGTATTACACTGGCCTCGCCGATGACACACGATTCGGCCCGAACCTCGCCAAGGACCTTTACATCCTCGACGACGCTATTCACGAGTGGGTCGGGCTGGTTTCTTATCGCCTGCTTGGTCGCACCGACGCGGTGTTTCCCGCACCTGAGTGATCAACTCATCAACAATAACACCAACAGGATCGCCAGCGTGGTCAGAAGGCCAGCCAACTCCTGCTCCGACCAGGACCAAGTTCTGAAGCGGGGAACGACATGCGGTAAGTGGGGATGAAAATGCGAGTGCGTCGTCATGACGGATACCTCCCCCCAAGCGAACCGGTCGTTCAAGACAGCCGGCCCAAACAGATTGATCACCCGTTTAGATAGGTAAGCTGCATCGGCGTGGGTTCAAGGGCTTAGAGCATGGATCCGCTCTAACGCTTTCGGTGACGTTGGCGTGGTGGCGGCCGTGGACGACGATGGGGGTAGTGGTAGGATGAGATGCTGTTTTCCAAAAACGGCACGATCACCAGCCATGCGATCACCAAGCCGCCAATCACCATCCCGATCGCGGGATGGTTGGACTGGGCGAGCAAAAACGCCACCACACCAAAAAACAAGGGCAGCATCAGGGTCATGGTGCGCCTCTATGGTGGTTATCGGCTAGGGTCAGGGGCCTACCCCCCCTCTCGCTCAGAGCCAGCCGCGCCGACGAAAGTACCAAAACGGTACGGCTGCCGACATGATCATTAGAAACAGCGCGTATGGATAGCCAAAAGCCCAATCGAGTTCGGGGAAGTTTTGATGAAAATTCATCCCATAGATGCTGGCAATGAGCGTCGGCGGCAGGAACATGACGGCAGCCACGGAGAATATTTTTATAATCATATTTTGTTCAATGTTAATCAGGCCGAGAGTTGCGTCGAGTAAAAATGTAACCTCGTGAGCAAGAAATCCCGCATGTTCATGGAGCGAACGCAAATCTCTGGTGAGTGTCTTGACCGCTGTTTTTTGTTCTTTATTCATTCGGGTTGATGTCGTTGAGTTCATAAATGTTACTAAGCGGTCCAGGCCCGCAAGGCTCTCCAGAACTTTGTGGGTGAGATCTCCCGCTTGTCCGACGCCCCGCAAGACTTCTTGCAACTCGGGGGTCGCGTGGCGGCGCCGTTTGGTGGTGGTCGCTGCGGGCAAGGTATCTTCAAAAATGCGAGTCGACAGGCTGTCAATCCGCCCGCCAATAAGCTCCAACACATCGGCAACCCGGTCGGTAACGGCATCGAGAATGCCCAGGAGGGCCGCCTCGGCCGATGTCACTAAGTCTGGCCGCCGGGTGGCGCGCGCCGCAAATACCAATAACGAGCGCGGTTCATGGTAGCGAATACTGATCATATGCTGAGATGTCAGCACAAAGGTTAACTCGCTCATGACCGGATGGGGGGTATCGGCCTGCGAGATCATCGGTGTTGTGAGATAAACGCACTCACCACGAACATAAAGCTGGCTGGACGCCTCGATTTCCTTCATTTCTTCGCGAGTGGGAAGCTCTATACCCAATAGGGTGGCAAGAAAGCGGCGTTCGGCCTCGTCGGGGCGCAGCATATCGATCCACACCGTGCCCGGCGGCAGCATCCCACCGATGGCAAGTGGTTGCTCGATAGCGCGGGTGCCGGTGTGGGCGTGAATTGTAATCATGGCAACGCCTCCTCGGGCACTGGGAGGCCGGCTTGACGGCAAGCGGCGGCGAGAGTGTTGACCAGCAGGCACGCGATGGTCATCGGCCCGACCCCGCCGGGAACCGGGGTGATCGCCCCCGCGATCTGGACCGCCTCACCGAAATGAACGTCGCCAACCAACCGCCCGCCGCCGGTCGAGCCGCAATCGGGCGGAATCCGGTTCATGCCGACATCGATCACGGTGGCGCCGGGGCGTATCCAGTCGCCGCGAACCATTTCCGGACGGCCAACCGCCGCGATCAAAATATCGGCGTGACGGCACTCGACATCAAGGTTGCGCGTGCGTGAGTGGGCCATGGTGACGGTGCAATCGGCATTCAGCAGCAATTGCGCCATCGGCCGCCCAACAATGGTTGAACGCCCAATGACCAGCGCTTTTTTGCCGGTTAAATCGTTCCCCAGCACGGAGCGCAGCAGCATCAGGCACCCGAGCGGCGTGCAGGGCACCACACTCGGGCGGCCGGTGGCGAGTTGGCCGGCATTTGTGATGTGAAAGCCGTCGGCGTCCTTCTCGGGGGCGATGGAGGCGAGCACCGTCGGGGTGTCGATGTGTTTGGGCAACGGTAATTGCACAAGGATTCCATGCACCTTCGGATCAAGGTTGCACGCATGGATCAGCGCCAGCAACTCCGCCTGGGTCGTGGTGTGGGCAAGGCGATGATCGAAGGAATGCAGCCCCGCCGATTCGAGCGCCTTTTCCTTGTTACGAACGTAAACCGCGCTCGCGGGGTCGTCGCCAACCAAAATCACCGCAAGGCCGGGTATGATGCCCGTTTGCCGGGTGAGGGCGGCGGCCTTCTCGGCAACCCGGCCCCGAAGTCCGGCGGCGTAGGCTTTGCCGTCAATGATGCGTGCGTTCATGGCTGTTTCTCCTCGGGATGCAGGCCGACCAGCCGGGACATCAGCTCATCCGGGTCACCGGAGACGTGGAGGATCTTGTTGCGGTCCCCCGCCCCTGCGATCAGGGTGAAGCCCGATTTCGGAACTCGCCAAGTTTTGGCGAGCAGCTTGATCAGCGCCTCGTTAGCCTTGCCGGCCTCGGCAATCGCGGTCACTGAAACCTTCAGGGCTTTGCCGCCACTGGCTGTGTCCGCAACGCCGGTTATGGCGGTCCTCGATCCCCCCGGCGTCACGCGCAGCGTTACCCGAACGCCATCCGCTGCCGGCGCAAAGGGGGAGACGGTCAAGCGACCGGAAACCCGGTCAGCGCTCCAAAGCCGTGGGCCGAATAGAGGCCATATTCAGCAATCAGGTTGCGCAGGAAAATCAGCAGCAGGATCAACACCACCGGCGAAAGATCAATCCCCGCCATATGGGGCAGCAAGCGCCGGATCGGCCGCAACGCAGGCTCGGTGACGCGATAGAGAAAATCGCCAATGACGATAATCCCCCGATTGCGGGTGTTGACGACGTTGAACACCACCAGCCAGCTCAGGATCGCCGATCCGATCAGCAGCCAGATATAGAGTCCGATGATGGTGTCGAGCAGTAAAAATAACGATTGCATAGCAGGTCCCGCCCATTGCCGAGGCTCAGCGCAGCTATACCCTTCGGCGTCGATACTGGCAAGCGGGCGATAGCTTTCGGAGGCCGAATTGAAGAGCGGCGGAAAACTCCGGCCCGGCACCGGGCGGGGGCGGCGGCCCGACCCCAACTTTGGGGAATGAGCATTTGACGCTGGCGGTGAAGGCGGGTGATACTCTTGGCCTGTCGTTCCAGATCGGTAACATATAATGAGTAATTTTAAGGCGTTATACGCCGCGTCGGCATCATGAATATTCTCAGCACGGTATTATATCGCGATGCCATGATGTTGATTATCAACAAGCCGGCCGGGATTCCCGTTCATGCCGGCCCTGGCGGCGGCCCCAATCTTGAAAGTTATTTCGAGGAGTTGCGCTTCGGCTTGCCCCGCGTTCCTGCCCTCGCGCACCGACTCGACCGCGACACGAGCGGCTGCCTGATTTTGGGCCGGCACCGGCAAGCCTTGGCGCGCTTGGGCAAGCTGTTTCAGGCCGGGAGAATTGAGAAAACATATTGGGCGGTGGTGCATGGCGCGCCCCCGTCGTCGGAAGGTCGGATCGAGCTTGCGCTGTCAAAACGGTCGGAGGCCAAGCGCGGCTGGTGGATGAAGGTCGACCCGGAAGGCCAAAGCGCGATAACCGACTACCGGGTATTGGGGCAGGGCGGCGGCTTTAGCTGGCTGGAATTGCACCCCCGCACCGGGCGGACTCACCAAATCCGCGTCCATTGCGCCGAGATCGGCTGCCCGTTATTGGGGGAGCCGATTTACGACCGTCCGGCAGGCGAACCCCGCTTGGTGGCGCCCGCCGAACCGTTGCACCTTCACGCCCGTGCCATCACCGTGCCCCTATACCCGACCAAACCCCCGGTGACCGTCGAGGCCCCGGTGCCGCCTCATTTACAAGCGGCATTGACGATGTGCGGCGGTTGAAGGTCATTTCGGCGCGAAGGTTAGGGCGACGCCGTTCATGCAATACCGCAGTCCGGTCGGCTTCGGTCCGTCGTCGAAAACATGGCCAAGGTGGCCGCCGCAATGGTGACAGTGCACCTCGGTGCGAGTCCTGCCCAAGGAGCGGTCCTCCCGCGTTGAGACTCCGTTCTCCAGCGGGGTCCAAAAGCTGGGCCAGCCGGTGCCGCTGTCGAATTTTGCTTCCGAGGAAAAGAGCGGCTGGCCGCATCCAGCGCAGGAAAACTGGCCCGGCCGGTGTTCATTATTGAGCGGGCTGGTGAATGGCCGTTCGGTGGCTTCGTTTTTCAACACCGCGTATTGTTCGGGGGTGAGCATGGCGCGATACTCCTTTTGGCGAGCGCTAATGGATTTGCCTCAGGTGGGAGTCCCCATGGGGGGCAATATGGAGTGGTGGTGTCGTTTTGTAAAACCGGGCGGCGAAAAATCAGCGAGCGTAAAGAGATCCGGCGGTCCGCCTTTTATCGGAAATCCTCCAATGCCGCAGCAACCTTGCGCCAGTGCTCGGCGCCGCTCTGATCATTTTTTGCCAGGCAGTGCTCGATTTCGCGGGCGATAACCGCATCGACCTCGTGCTGATGCTTGATCAGCAACCGCCACGCCAGACACCAGACTTCGTTTTCACCCATTTCAAGCCATGTAAGCTAGGGGGCGGAGCATCGTGCCAGCCCTATCGGTCGCAGTTTAACGATAGAATTTCACACCCATCAACCTTACGATACAGTTATAAGTGACCTGCATGGGTGTTAAGTGGTTCGGTAATCCGGGGAGAGATGGTTCATGGCGAATGCAACGACGGACGGTGCCGCCGACGAAAGCGGCGGAAAATGGTGGATGATCATGTTGATCGTCCTGATGGCCGGGGTGCTGTCGGGGTTTTACGCGATCAACGAATATGCCGCCGGTACCGGCGATATTGTGAAGCGAGCCGACCGCAACGCAGACCGCTTTGAAATGGTTTTCCGCGATATGTTGCAAGCCCGCTTTCGCGCCATGAACCTCGCCGCCGAGGTGATGCTGCAAAGCAGGGTCACCGTTGAGGCGTTTGCCAAGGGCGATCGGGCCGCCTTGGCGACCCGGCTCGAGCCGTTTTTCGAAAAGCTGAAAAAAGATCATGGCGTTCGGAACCTGACCTTCTGGACGCCGCCGGCAGTCCAGTTCTATCGAGCGGGCGACCCCAACTCGTTTGGTATGGATCTGAGCAAGTTCCGCAAGTCGATTGTTGCCGCCAATGAGCGTCGGCAAAAGATTTTGGCGGTGGAAACCGGGCTTGGAGGCGTCATTGGTGTTCGAGCCATCACGCCGGTGATGTTTGAAGATAAGCATGTGGGCGTGCTTGAGTTCGTCACAGATTTCAACATCCCCCTTGAGCGGGCAAGCGCCACCACCGGCTTAAAGTGGTCGGTTGGCCTGATGAAAGAAGTTTCCGAACGTGTTGAGCGCCCGGTGGACCCAAAGACAGATGCCTGGAAGGGCGATGATGTCTTTTACCTCTTCTCCGATGCCACGACCGGCGACATGATGCGTGATCTTGACTTCAACCCGCGCGACAAGAAGTATGAGCTGGATAAGGCAGGAAAGAAAATAGTCTTTGTCAAATCTTTCCCGGTCCTTAATTTTTCGGGAGTTCCCACGATCGTCGTTGCATCAATGCTCGATGTGACAGACGCTTTCGCTGAAATTCTCCAGTCGGTGGCCATCAAAACCGGCGTCCTGTTCCTGATCATTTCGGTTGTCGGCAGCTTCGGCTATCTGAAATTCGGCCAGATGCGCGCCGGCCTCACCGGGGCGCTCAATCGGCAGAAGTTGGAGTTGGTGGAGCGCGCCGCCGCTTGCGACGCTGCGGTTGCCAAGTTGCGCGAAGTGGACCTCATCAAACGCGGCTTCTTCACCAACTTGGTCGCGGCGGTCAACGAGCCGTTGCAGGCGGTGAGCGGGCAGTTGCAGTCCGTTGCGCCAACCGTGGATCGGGTGTCGCGGGGCGAGGGGGCCGATCCTGCCCAGGGTCAAGTTCTGCGCGATCGCTTCTCTTTTGCGTTAAACGAAACCTCTCGGCTGAGCCGGCTGGTCTCCGACTATCAGCAGCTCGAACTGTTCCGCCAAAGTTTGGTGAAGGCGGATAACCCTCAGATCGCTCTTGCCGAGGTCGTTAGCCGCGCCCTTGCCGAAGATCTGGCCGGGTTCCGGCGGTTGCCCCAACTCTCCATCGTATCGGCGGTGGCGGCGGATCTGCCGTTGGTTCGCGCCGATGCCAGCCTGTTGCGGCGGGCAATTGCCGGGTTGGTCGGTTATGCCGCCCAGCGCGGCGGCCAGGGCAAAATCACCCTTTCCGCCCGCCACGACAGCGAGGGCGGTTGGCTCAGCCTGATGATCACCGGCTCGGCCTTTACCGCCGCAGGCGCTCCCGATGAGGCCTTGATCGACGAGTCGCGACAGTTCCTTGCACGTATTGCCAGCTCTCCCAGCGAGACGCCCAATGCAGCACCGCTGGTTGCGGTGGTGCTGTCGCGGGTTATTCTGGAGTTTTATGGCGGTAGCCTCGAAATTCCTTACAGCGAACCGGGCTTCGTCGCTCGCCTTCCCGTCACCGCTTGAGGGACCGAGCCATGAACGAATTCTGGCGGACTTATGGGCGCACGACCGTGGTTTGTGTCGTGCTCGGCCTCATGCTGTTGCTCGACGACTTGTTTACCGGGCCGCTGGCCTTTATTTCCGGCAGTTCGCAGCCAGTGCTGGAACAATACGTTGCCGCAGCATTCTGTTTTGTCGCGACGCTGTTGATCGCGCGCTACATCAAGGTCGACATTCTCAACGGCATGGTGCCTCGGCGCACCGGCAATCAGGTCCCGCAACTGGTTACCGACCTGACCGGCGCGCTGGTTTTGTTCCTCGGCATCTGTTTTATCTTCGCCGTTGTCTTCAAGAGAGACATCACCGCCCTGGTCGCCACCGGTGGTGCCTCGGTGATGATCATCGGCTTGGCGTTGCGCGACATGTTGCTAGCCGCCTTCACCGGCGTGCTGCTCAACATCGAAAAGCCGCTTAAGCCCGGAGACATGGTTAAGATCAACGACAAATGGGTCGGCAAGGTTGAAAAAATCACATGGCGAGCAACCTTTCTTGTAACCGGCGCAGAAGAAACCCTAATCGTTCCCAACCTGATGCTGGCGAACGCGGTGATTGTTAACCTCGCCACCCCGGATAGCCGGATGCGGCGGAATATCGAGGTGGTGATCGATTATGATACCTCGGTGGAAAGCGCCGAGCGCATCCTTTATGCGGCAGCCCTTGGGGCGGTGGGGGTTACCTATGTCGGCTCCCCCGCAGTCATGGCTCGCCGAATGGAGCGGGATGGTGTGGTTTATAATGTCGGGTTCACCATCTCCAGCTATACCGATGGTATGAAATCCGACCATGCGGTGATCAAAAATATTTTGCAATGTATGCGCGATGCCGGCATCACCGTAACCTTCCCCAAATCGGAAGTTATTCACACGCCACGACGCGCCCGTATTGCCGACCGATCTCTCGATACTCTCCGGCTGGTTCAGCAATGTCGGGTGTTCCGCTCGTTGCCGGCCCCGCTGTGTGAACGCATCGCCGGGGTGTTGATTGAGCGCTATTTTGTCGCGGGAGCCGCGATCGTCAAAGCCGGTGAACGGCGCGACTCGTTGTTTATTGTTGGCGAGGGCATGGTCAAGCGCATCCTGACCGACCGCGATGGGGCTCATTTGCTCAACGAGCGGTTTATCGCGACGGAAGCGTTTGGGTTGCGCGCACTTTTTAGCGCTCAGCCTCAGGTGGCAACGGTCACCGCTGAAACCGCAGTGCTGGTCTATGAGTTTGAGCGGCGGGCGCTGGCGGCGATGCTGGCGGCCGATGCCTCCCTCGCCGATACACTCGCAAGCTCGCTGGCTCATTTGGCTTGGCGCGATTCGAAGGATAGTGTTGCTGGTGTGGAACCGGAACCGGCGGTGATCGACCGGCTTACCAATCTGTTCCGGGGCCGAATACACGCCGCTTATTTGCTGGAAGCCCCTGTTCTGGGAAATGAGGCAGCACGAATTCATCAGCAAGGATAAACGCGCATACGGAAAGCTGAAAGGACTGTCAACGATGGGACTATCTCGTCTGACGATTGTCTACAAAGTAATCCTGTCGGTTGCGACGGTGGGGCTCGGCTTGGTTTTAGTGGCCGTCGTTTCCCTGTCGTCGCTTTGGACTTTGCGTGTTGCACTCGATGATGTGAGTGCAACGGGGCGGGCGGCGCTGTTGGCGGCACGCATGAACACCAATGTTCAGGCAATGAACGCTATTCAGGCCGCACTCGCCGCCGACCCTTCCGATAAAGCGCAACGGGATGCCCCGGTTAAACTCGCAGCCGAGGAGGATTTATTTGCCAAGCGCGCGGCTCAAATACGCCTGATCGTAAAAGATGCGGATGCGTTGGCGTTGTTGGATCAGGTCGACCAACGGCAGCAGGTTTTTAGGGGTGCCGCCGAAAAGGTGATGAGCGCGTCGAAAAATGCCGGCGACCACGCGGGGCTGGTCGATGCCTCCCGGGGGGTGGCGACCGAGGCCGGCTCGCTGCGTGAGGCGGTCCGCGCATTTTTTGCCCGGGTTGAGAAGCTTTCCGACACGGCGGTGCTCGCGGGAACACAAATGGCGGCGGCGCGCAGTCTTCACATGACCATTCTTTCGGCGGTGACGCTGGTGGGTGGGATCGGTTTGGGGCTGTTGGTCGCGGTGGTCGGGGTGGTGCGCCCGCTTGCGGCCAGCAGCCGCAGCGTCGAAAGTTTGGCGGCGGGGGACCTTAATTGCCGAATATCGGGGATCGAGCGCGGGGACGAGATTGGTGACGTTGCCCGGGCATTGGAGGTTTTGCGCGGCAAACTGGAGCAACAGCGCGACCTTGAAGTGGCCCAAGCACACGCCGCCGAAGCCAAGGTCCACCGCGCGCAGACGGTGGCGGCCTTGATCAGCGCGTTTGAACGGGACACCAGCAGCCTGTTGCGCGATGTTGGGAGCGCATCATCCTTAATGCAAAATACCGCGCTCGCCCTTGAAAAAGGGGCCGACGAGACCAACCATAGCGCCACCGTGGTGGCCACCGGCGCCACCGAAGCTGCCGCCAACGTGGAAACCGTGGCCGCCGCTGCCGATGAGTTGTCGGCCTCGATCAACGAAATCAGCGTGCAGCTTCACCACTCAAACAGCGTGGCGCATACCGCTACCGCAGCCGCCAGTGGTGCCGCCAACATCGTTCGCTCGCTGGAGCAGGCGGCGGCGGAAATTAGCGCGGTGGTCAAGTTGATCGAAGATATCGCGGCGCAGACCAATTTGCTGGCGCTGAATGCCACCATTGAAGCCGCCCGCGCTGGCGAAGCGGGCAAGGGCTTTGCGGTGGTCGCGGGGGAAGTCAAGGCGTTGTCGGGCCAAACCGCCAAGGCCACCGATACCATCACCGGGCAGGTGGCTGCCGTCCAGGCCCATACCCGCGAGATGGTCGGGGCAATCGATGTTGTCATCAGCCGCGTTGGAGAAATGGGCGAGGCGGTTGCCAGCATTGCCGGTGCAGTGGAAGAACAAACCGCGGCCACCAATGAAATCGCTCGTAACGTTGAACAAGCGGCTCGCGGCACAACCGACGTTTCCGTCAATATTACTAAGGTTCAAAAAATCGCCGCGCACAATGCCGAAGCTGCGGGCGAAGTTCAGCGCGCCTCAAATGCGCTTTCTGGTACAGCTCAACAATTGC
>CAIZDL010000092.1 GCA_903931735.1 uncultured Rhodospirillales bacterium | reverse complement strand
GGGCGTTGCTCAACATCCATCAACTTCGGGGCAGATGCATTCATCCCAGATCGCCATTTCCAACGCATTGCTGGCCAGACCAGCAACTTTCTATAAAATACTATACCTAGTGGGTGTCTGCGTCAACCGGATAGGCAGGCACCGGACAAGGGCTGTGGACTCGAAATCTTTACGCCGCCATGGCCTTAAGATCGTCCTCCACAGTGCCGATCGGCATAACATTGAAGGTCTCAACCAGGACTTTCAAAACTCCGGGAGAGACGAAGGCTGGCAGGCTTGGCCCAATTCTGATGTTCTTGACTCCAAGATGAAGGAGCGCCAGCAGAATGCAAACTGCTTTTTGCTCGTACCACGACAGGACGAGGTTGAGCGGCAAGTCGTTTATACCGCAGCCGAAAGCATCTGCCAGCGCCATCGCAACCTTAACGGCGGAAAAGGCATCATTACATTGGCCCATGTCCAACAACCGGGGCAACCCGCCAACGGTGCCATAGTCATTCCCGATAACCCGAAACTTACCACAACCTAAGGTAAGAATCATCCAGTCTTGCGGCAATGCAGCCGCGAGATCGGTGTAGTATGACCGATCCGTATCAGACCCATCGCACCCGCCAATCAGGGTAAAGTGCTTTACCGTGCCGGCCTTCACGGCCTCGATAACCTTGTCCGCCACGCCCAAAACAGCGTGATGGCCGAACCCCACGAGATGCGTGCCGGCATCTTTTGTGTCGGCAAATCCGGGGGCGCTCTTTGCCGCAGCAATCACGGCCGAATAATCCTGCGCCGGAATATGAGAAATACCGGGCCAACTGACCAAGCCGCCCGTAAATAGGCGGTCAGCATAGTCATCTGTGGGGCGCTGAATGCAATTGGTCGTCATGAGGATTGCGCCTGGAAAGGCCGGGAACTCCTTCCGCTGAAGCATCCAAGCGCCGCCGAAGTGGCCGACCAAGTGCTTATGCTTCTTAAGTTCGGGATATCCATGGGCGGGGAGCATCTCACCATGGGTGTAGATGTTAATCCCGGTTCCCTCGGTCTGCTCCAGCAACGCCTTGAGATCGGCAAGATCATGGCCCGAAACCAGAATGCTCTTGCCCGGAACATGCCCGAGGGCCACCGGAGTCGGCACCGGATGGCCGTAAGACTCGGTGTTGGCCTTATCGAGCAGCGCCAACACCGCCACCGTTATCTCGCCGCACTTTAAATTGAGCCCAATCAAAGCGTTAATGTCGCTCTCCCCTTTTGCGAGGGTGGCGAGGGCATCCACCATGAAGGCATCCACGGCGGGGTCTGAAAAGCCCAAGCGGCGGGCATGGTGAGCATAGGCCGCCATGCCTTTCAGGCCATAGGTCAGCAATTCCTGAAGGGCGGAGGCGTCTTCACCCAAAATCGTCCGCCGCGCAACAATACCGGCCCGCTCGCCCTGGGCTTGAAGACCAGCCAACGTAGAAGCTGGCACAAAGCCACACTCCGGCCCCGCGAGGGAAGCGACATCGCCAATAAGGTCCGCAATTCGTTTTGGGTCAAAGCTTACGTTGGTCACTGTCCCAAAAAGAGCGTCCTCCAAGAGCGCCGCTGCTTGAGTGGGGCGGGCAGCGGGGGCCAACAAGGAAAGCTTGCTTGCCAGAGTCTTTGCCGCTTCGACCAGAAGATCTTGCAACGCCGCCGTCTCGGGGGATTTACCACAAGCGCCGACAGTAATGCACCCGGTTCCAGATGCCGTTTGTTCACATTGAAAGCAAAACATCGGTTTTCCATTGTTGAGGACCACGAAATCAGCAACGATACCGATTCATGATCACATGAAACATCTCTTGGTGGCCATCGCACGGCGGAGAGCGTACCACGATTGCCCCGGCAAACACTCCCCGGAAGCTGCTTTTAGCACCAATTGCCCCCGGGCGCGCCTAATTTGTAAGCAACCTTGCCGCGCGTGGGCGGCAGATCATGCCCCACCCCCCGGCTTGACAGATCAGATTAAGGTGTTTCCCGCAAGGGTCCAACGCCCCGCCGCCGGAACGAGCCATCACACTAGAGTCATATAGTTAGTGTACCGATTCAGATGACGGATGGGAATCATCCGTCATCATCGGAACACTAGCAATATTGACAGCCTTGGCATAAAGTGCGCCAGAGGTTCGGCCATGGGCACTTTGAGCGCCGCTGGATCTATGGATTGGATGGTTTGGGGGTTACGATGACTTCATTGATTGCGAGATCTATTCTTTTTATGTGTCTACTGTCAATCGCCTGCCCTGCCCTCGCCCAGACCGAGCAAAAGAGATACGAGGTCTACCCGCCAACATTATTCGCCCCTGACACTGTTGAGTTGAATGTTCACAATCACATACACTCGTTTGTCGCTTACCAAATGATGGGAGCCGGCGGAGGCGCACTTCTCGCTCGTGTATTTGTTGATTCATCCGCAACAACAATGCTGAGTTGGGGAATCGCTGGCGGACTTATTGTCTCGGGAATATTCATCGTCCGTGAATTTGAAGTGCATTAAGACGTTGCCCCCGAACTATACTTCGTCACGGATGGTCGCCATCACCCGGCAAAAAGCGGCGGACGGGAGGCATGGTCGAGTCCATGGGGATATGAAACGAGAAACTTGCCCACGAGCCCTGTTCAGATTCGGCCCAAACATCCCCCCCGTGCATCTGTATAATCTTCCAGCACGTATATAATCCGAGGCCCGTTCCCTTCCGGCGGATCAATTCCGGAGTGTTCTGACGACTAAATTGCAAAAATAGGTCATCGCTCTTTTCGGGAGGAAAGCCGGGGCCATCATTCCAAACAGTTACCTCCGCCCGGTCACCGAGGTCTTTCATGGTAACCCGAACAATTCCCGAATTATTTCCGTATTTTATCGCATTGCCAATCAGATTTATCGCAACGACGCGCAGCAGCTCGGGATTTCCTCTCGCCGTCACGACGTGATCGGGGAAATCTGTTATAACCTCAATACTCCGCCCCTCGGCCTGCCCCCTCAGGAGTTCAACGGCCGGCTCCAAGACTTCCGCTGCGAGGTCGTCGATATCCACATGGCGAGGAACCTGCTCCGCATGTTCGATCCGGGCAAGATCGAGATATGAATCAATAAAGCTTATCAGATAGCGCCCATTATGGGCAATGCGCTCAACTTTTTGCTTTTGTGTCGGCGTAATATCGCCTAAATATCCCTCGACAAGAAGCTGGGCATTGGTGATCATCGAGGCGACAGGATTTTTGATCTCATGCGCCACAAATCTGAGCGCTTCTTGATAAGATTTGTTGAGCGCCTCCAGTTCCTCAATTCGACGAGCATTCTCGGCCAGCATAGAAAGCTGGGATGAAATAACCTCAAATTTCTTGCTGTCAATTTCTGAGATAAACTTTGGTTTTTCCGAAAAGAACGATGATCTCTTTATGGTATCTACGCAGCTTTTCAGATAAGTGTAGCGTCGCACCACGTTTTGCCGAACAGTTCTGTCCGGTTGAAACGTATCTGAAGAATGCTTAGCGGTTCCATTCATTGGATCACCCACCATCTCCTACGACGAGCTAGTCAATGGTTACGACTTGAATGACCGCAGCGCAACCGTCAGGGGTGCAACACCACGCAGGTTGGCGCAAGTTGTTGCAGTGCAGCAACAGCAGGGCGCGCCCGTATAGTCAGCCTCAGAAAGAGGTCTCTTGCAGCCTCTCAGTGAGAATTGCTTTGAGCCAACAATGACTTGGTGGTATTGGACGAGCCCGACGACGAGGCGGCGGCGGTGACGACGAACTCCAGCCCGACGGAATCGCTCCAGCGCAGGCTGTCATAGGCCCTGACCGTCAGCGTCTCCGAACCGGCCTGCTGGCCCGCGCTATAGCCAACTTTGGTCAAATCCGCCGCCGACACGACGGTGACACCAGCCGCCTTTTGCGCAACCGAGGCGAGGTTGCTCGCCCCACCCAGCGATAATGAGCCGAGACCCGATGGATCGGTAAACTCCCAGGTGGTAATTCTGTCGCCATCCGCGTCGGTGGCGGACAGTAAGCCGGAGAGGGCGACGGACCTGCCGATGGTAAGTTGGCCGGACTTGGTAGCAACCACGACCGGCGCCGTGTCATTCAACGCCTGCACGCTGACAGTCCCCGACCAGAGCTGGCCATCATACGCACTAATGGTCAAGGTCTCGGTGCCGGCCTTGGAACTGGCCCCAACATAGCTCAGCTTGCCGAAGTCGGCAGCGCTAACTTCGATCATATTGGCCGCCTTCGACAAATTGACGGCGCCATTCAATTGGATCGACCCCAATCCCGTCGGATCGACGATCCGCCACCGGGAGATGGCGTCGCTGTCGGGGTCGGTCGCCGAGGCAATCGACGCCACCACCTGCGCCCCGGTCCGTCCAACCGCAAAGTTTCCCATCGTCACAACCGGAGTCCGATCGGCGAGCGTGATTGTGCTCAGAACCGACAGCCCCCAGCATTTACCATCATAGGCCGAAATCGCTAAGCTTTCTCTGCCCTTATCACTCCCGGCGCTGTAGGTGATCTTCGAAAGATCGGTGGCCGCCACGACATAAATACCATTGGCGGCATCGCTCACCGAAGCGAGGTTCCTCGCCCCGTTCAACCGTACCGTGCCCTGCCCCGCCGGGTCTGCGATCCGATACAGCGTGATGGCATCGCCATCGGCATCGCTGGCCGAAAAGAGGGACGATAGCGCCACCGACCGCCCCTGCGCAAGGGTGGGGCTAGAGGTGGTAACCACCGCCGCACGGTTCGCCAAAGTAACGGTGGCATTAACGGCGGCACCCCAATTTATACCGTCATAAGCCGAAATCGCCAGGGCCTCGCTGCCCTTATCACTCCCGGCAACATATGTAAGCCGAGAAAGATCGGTCGCTGCCACAACGTAAACGCCATTAGCGGCGTCGGCGGCAGAAGCGAGGTTTCTCGCCCCATTCAACTGCACCGTGCCTTGCCCCGCCCGATCAACGATTTTATACTGAGCGATGGCATCGCCATCGGGGTCACTGGCCGAAAACAACGAAGACACCGCCACCGACTGGCCCTGCGCGAGAGTTGGGCTGACGGTGGTGACCACCGCCGCACGGTTAGCCAGGGTGATGGTAGCATTGGCGGCGACACCCCACCCCTTGCCATCATAGGCCGAAATCGCCAACCTTTCACTCCCCTTGTCGCTCCCGGCACAATAGGTGAGCTTCGAAAGGTCGCTGGCCGCAATAATATAGACCCCATTGGCACTGTCGGACACCGAAGCCAAATTCCTGGCTCCATTCAAGTGCACCGTGCCCTGGCCCGCCGGATCGCTGATTTTATACTGCGTAATAGTGTCCGCATCGGCATCGCTCGCCGAAAACAGCGAGGAGAGCGCCACCGACTGGCCCTGCCCAAGGGTCGGACTGGCGGTGACGACCACCGCCGTCCGGTTGGCCAAGGTAATGGTAACCCCGGTAGCATTGCTCCAATCCGTACCATCATAAGCCAAAATCGACAGATTTTCGCTGCCTTTACCGCTTCCGCCAACGTAAGTGACCTTGGAAAGGTCCGAGGCCGCCACCCAGTAAATGCCTCTGGCGGCATCGCCGGTGGAAGCCAGATTCCGCGCCCCATTCAACTGCACCACGCCCTGACCCGCCGGATCAACGATTTTATACTGAGTGATCGGATTGCCATCGGGGTCGGCCGCCGAAAACAACGAAGACAGCGCCACCGATTGCCCCTGCCCGAGAACTTGGCCGCCACCGGTAACGACCGGCGGCGCCCCTGGCACCGTGACGGTGAAATTCCGGGAGACCGCGAGGCCGCTGGCATCGGTGGCGATAACCTTAAGCGTCAACGCTTCCATCCCGGCGGGAACCGTGCCGCTAAACACCCCTGTCTTGGTGTTGAACGACAGCCACGATGGCAACGCCTGACCACTGGATTGCATGGCCGTATAGCTCAGAGTTTGCCCGTTGGGATCGGTGAAGGTGCCGGTCGGCACGGCAAAACTCACGGCGCTGCCCTGGGTCCAGGTTTGGGCCGCAATGGCTTTGCTCGCCACCGGCATGAGCAAATCTGTCACGGTGAAGGTCTCAAAGGTCGCAAGGCCGCTGGTGTCAGTCGCGGTGACCTTGAGCGTAAACACCTGGAGCCCAGCCGGCACCATACCACTAAAAGTCGCGGTTTTGGTGTTGAACGACAGCCACGACGGCAACGCCTGCCCGTTGGATTGGCTGGCGGCGTAGGTCAGGGTTTGGCCGTTCGGGTCGCTAAACGTGCCCGATGGCACAGTAAAATTGACAACGTTCCCTTGGATCCAAGTTTGAGCGGCGGTTTGATTGGCGAGCGTTGGCGCCTCCAACGGAACGGTAACCGTGAACGTATCCACGGCGGAGAGATTGCTGGTGTCAGTGGCGATAACCTGGACGGTAAAAGATGCCATCCCGGCCGGAGCAATCCCGGTAAATGTCCCGGTCTGGCCATTGAACGACAACCACGACGGCAACGGCTGACCGTTGGCCAGCGTCGCCCGATAGGTGAGGGCCTGCCCGTTGGGGTCGGTGAAGGTGCCGCCCGGCAGCGTAAAATTCACCGCGCTGCCGTTCATCCACATCAGGTTGGCGGTCGGATTGGTCAATACCGGGGCCGCCGCAGGCACGGTAACGGCAAAAGTCTCCGAAGACGCACAACCAAGCGCGTCGCTCGCGGTGACCTTGAGCACCAGCGCATCCATCCCGGCCGGCACCACACCCGAGAACGTTCGGGTCTGGGCGTTGAACGACAGCCAAGACGGCAACGCCTGCCCGTTGGAAAGCGTGGCGGCATAGGTCAGGGCTTGGCCATTCGGGTCGATGAAGCTGTCGGACGGCAGGCCAAAGCTTACCGTGCTGCCCTGGGTCCACGTTTGGGGAGCAATGATCCTGGTGACCCTCGGTGGTGCGCCCGGAATCGTGACGGCAATGTTTTCCGAGGCCGACAAACCGGCGGTATCGGTGACGGTAACCTTGAGCGTCAGGGTCTCCATATCGGCTGGCACCACACCCGAGAACGTCCGGGTCTGGGTGTTAAACGACAGCCACGACGGCAACGGCTGGCCGTTGGAAAGAGTGGCGGCGTAGGTCAAGGCTTGGCCGTTGGGGTCGGTGAAGGTGCCCGTGGGCAAAGCGAGATTAACCGTGCTGCCCTGCGCCCAAGTTTGGGCGGCGGTTTGGTTGGTGAGGGCCGGCGGCGTGACCACGGTGATCGTCGCGGCGGCAGTATTGCTCAGGCCGTAGTCATCCTGACCACGGATGGAGAAAATTTCCGGTCCAGCTTTGGTGCCGGTGATAAGCGTTAGCTTGGAAATATCGGCGGCAGAAATCGCAATACCGCCTTTGCTGGTAGCGGCGTCGCCCCAATAATTGGTGGCCCCACCGAGATCAACCATGGCGCCGCTCGCCGGATCAAACGAAAGATAGTAGTAGAGGCTCCGGGCTCCGGCGAACTCGTCGAAGGTGAAGAGGCTGGAAACGGCGATCGACTGGCCCGCGCTCACCGATACCGCATTCGCGACCACTGCCGGCGGTGTGGGCGCCGACTGGGTGGTGACCGAGGTGAGGGTGGTGCTGAGGGTGGAGGTCGAAGCAACGCTCCAACCGCTCGCGTCCTTGGCCTGCACCGAGAGGGTCTCGGGGCCGGCGCTGCTGCCCCCAACAAAGGTCAGCTTCGAAAGATCCCCGGCCGACACCATAACAACGCCTTGGGCGCGCTGATCGGTACTCGCCAGATTTATCGCCCCACCCAAATTGATGACACCGCCGCCCGTGGCCTGAAACCGATACTCGGTGATGCTCTTGCCGCTGGCGTCGGCAGCGCTGAACAGGCTGGACATTTTCACCGATTGCCCCGCCACCAGCGACGCGCCCCTGCCGGTGACGACCGGCAACGCTGCCGCCGGTACGGTCTGCGGCGCCACGACGCTGACGGTAACGACGCCAGCGCTGCCGGTGGCGCTGTACCAGTCTTGAGCACTGATCGAGAGGGTCTCGGTGCCCGCTTTACTGCCGGCGATAAAAGTCAGCTTAGAAATATCGCCCGCCCCAATTGCAAAACCTCCATTGGCACTGGCAGCAGCGCCCCAATAATTCGTGGCTCCACCAAGGTCGATTTTAGCGCCGCTGGCCGGATTATACGACAAATAGTAATAAAGCATCGGCGCGTTGTTGGGATCTACCGTGCTAAATAAACTGGAAACGGAGAAAGATTGCCCGGCAGTCGCCGTCACCGATGTGCCGATCACCGTCGGCGGGGCTCCCGGCACCGTAACTCCGAATGTTTCGGAGACAGAGAGGCCACTGGTGTCGGTGGCGGTAACCTTGAGAGTAAGCTCTTCCATCCCCGAGGGCACAACGCCCGTGAAGGTATCGGTTTTGGTGTTGAACGACAGCCACGACGGCAACGCCTGGCCATCGGATTGCATGGCCGTATAGGTCAAGGTCTGGCCGTTGGGGTCGGTGAAGGTGCCCGCGGGCACGGCGAAGTTGATCGGACTGCCCTGGTTCCAGGTTTGAGCCGCGATGACCTGTCTTGCAACCGGCGCCACCGCCGGCACTGTAACCACAAAATTCTCAAAAGCCGAAAGGCCGGCGGTGTCGGTCACCGTGACCTTAACGGATAAAGTCTCCGCTCCCGCCGGCACCACACCGGAGAAGGTCTTGGTTTCGGGGTTGAACGACAGCCACGACGGCAACGCCCGACCATCGGCCTGGGTCGCGGCATAGCTCAGCGCTTTGCCGGTTGGGTCGGCAAAGGTATCGGACGGCAGAGCAAACCGAACGGTGCTCCTCTGCTCCCAAGTCTGAGCGGTTGTTTGTTTGGTCACGAACGGCGCCAAATTGACATTGATCGTGGCCGTGGCGGCGATGCTGGTCCCGGTCGCGTCTTGGGTCCCGATGGTGAGAGTCTGGGGCACGGCGGTATTGCTGGCAACAAACGTCACCTTCGAGAGGTCGGCCGCTGAAACACAGATCTCCCCAACAGCGGTGGCGGCGCTGCCCCACTGATTGACGGCGCCATTAAGGCTGACCGCACCGCCATTGGCAGGATTGTAAGCAAACGTATAATAAAGCAACGCCCCGCCGCCAGGATCGCTGGCGGTAAAAAAGTTGGATATCGCAACCGCCTGCCCGGCACTGATCGTCACGGTATTGGCGGTCACCGTCGGCGGTTGCGGTGGCGCCAGGGTGGTAACGGTGGTGGTGGCGACCGCGCTCCAACCGGCAGCATCCCTGGCCTTGACCATGAGCGCTTCGGTCTCGGCAGCGTTACCGCCAACGAAGGTCAACTTGGAGAGATCGGCGGCTGAGACCTCGACGATGCCTTGCGCGGCATCGGCAACGCTCGCCAGATTGGTGGCGCCGCCAAGGTTGATCGTGCCACCCCTGGCCGCTTGAAACTGATAGCCGGTGATGGCGTCGCCATCGGGATTACTGGCCGTGAACAGGCTGGAAACGCTAGCCGGCCGCCCCGCCCATACCGTAACCGCACCACACGTTACCACCGGCGGCGACGGCGCAACAATCGTAACGGTGGCCGTGGCCGAATTGCTCCATCCGATGCCGGTATTCACCGAGCTGGTGAAGGTCTCAATTCCGGGAGTGCTGCCGCCAACGAACGTCACCTTCGACAAATCGGCGACCGAGACCTCGACAATCCCCTGCGCTGCCTCTGCTGCGCTCGCCAGGTTGACGGCGCCACCAAGGTTGATCGTGCCCCCGCCCCCAGCCACAAACTTATAATCGGCAACGGTGCTGGTGGCGTTGGGATCGACAGTGGTGAACAACCTCGAGGCCGCAACCGAATGGCCCTCGACCAGCGACGCCGAGGAGCTGATCACCGTCGTCGGCAAGGTGATGTTCACCGTGGCGGTCACTGCGGCGCCCACGCCAAAGTTGTCTTGGCAGGAGATCGAGACCGTCTCGGGTCCGGCCACGCTGCCGCTCAGGAACGTCACCTTGGAAATCTCGGAGGACATAATGGCGAAACCACCACCTTTGGTGGCCCCATCGCCCCACAAATTGGTTGCGCCGTTGAGCTTGATCGTGCCGCCGCTGGCCGGGTTGCAATTGAGGTCATAATAGAAAATGGTGTCATTAACCGGCGTAACCGCCGAAAACAGGGTGGTAACGGCGACCTCCTGGCCCATTGCAACCGGCAGCGTCTTGCCGGTCAAGGTTGCTGGCAGGGTCACATCGACATTCGCGGTGGCGGCAGCGCTCCAGCCGGTGGAGTCGAGCGCCCAAACCTTAAGCGTCTCGGTTCCGACGGTAGGGCCGCCGACAAATTTTATCTTGGAGAGATCTGCTGCCGACACCTCGACGATATCTTGCGCGATCTCGGCGGCGCTGGCCAAATTCGCAGCCCCGCAGAGGTTGATCGCTCCGCCGCTGGCGGCCTGAAACTTGTAATCGGTGATGGTGTTGTGATTGGCGTCCACCGCGCAGAACAGACCAGACACGGCGATCGACTGATTCTCGACCACCGTTCCCGCTACGGCAGTGACGATCGGCACCACGGCGGTGGTGTAAGCCAAAGCGCCGCTGCTCCAGCCGGTGGTGTCTTTGGCCCAAATGGTGAGCGTTTCGGTTCCCCCGGCATTGCCGCCAACAAAGGTCACTTTTGAGACGTCGGCAGCCGAAACTTCGACGATGCCCTGAGCGGTCAGAGTTGCATTCGCGAGGTTGCTAGCACCGTGAAGATTGATCACGCCGCCTGCGGCCTGAAATCTGTAGGTCGTGATGAAGTTACCGTTGGCGTCGCTGGTGGAAAACAGGCTAGAAACCGCAACCGACTGAGCCGTAGCGACAATACCACCGGTTGCAATCACGGTTGGCGGCGCGGTAACAGTCACGGCGGCGACGGTGGGGGTGCTCCAGCCATTGGCATTCAGCGCCCAAACGTCCAGCGCTTCCATTCCGCCCGAGGGACCGGCAACATAAGTCAACTTCGTCAGCTCGGAGGCGGAAACACCAACGATGCCGACAGCGGCCTGGGCGGCGCTTGCCAGATTGGTGGCGCCGTTGAGAAAGATCGATCCGCCGTTCGAGGTTTCAAACCAAAAATCGGAGATGGCGCCCCCGGTAGACTCGCTCGCGGTGAATAAACCGGACACCGCAACCGCCTGCCCCTCGATCAGCGAAACAGCCTTGCCGGTCACCGCCGCCAGCGGCTCCGTAATGCTGGTGGTGGAGACGGCCCATTGGCTCCAGCCTTGGGCCGAGCAAGCGGCAAACGCCACCTCTTGCGAACCATCGGCGCTGGCCTCATAGGTCACTTTAGCGAGATCGGTGGCCGAAATAACATAACATCCGGACGCGGCATCGCTTCCCAACAGGTTGGTGGCGCCATTGAGGTTGATCACTCCTCCGGTGCCGGAAGACACAATGATCTCGTATTCGGTAATCGGGGTGTTGGCCGGGTTATCGACGGTGAACAAGCGAGCCACCGCAACGGTCTGACCCGCGACCAGTGACGGAGTTTCGCCGCTAAGCGTCACGGGAGGCGGAGCCTTCACGGCGACGGTAACCGGAGTGGCCGTGCCCCAACCGCCGGCAGACCCCTCGACTGAAACGGTCACGGTCTCGGGTCCCACGGTGGCTCCGCCAACGAATGTGACCTTGGAGAGATCGGCGGCGGACACCTCAAAAATGCCCTGCCCAAGCTCAGCCGCGCTGGCGAGATTGGCGGCGCCCCCCAAATCGATCGTCCCTCCCCCCGCGACCTGAAACTTATAAGCGGAGATATCGGCCTTTCCGGCGGCATCAACAGCCGTGAACAAGGCGGAGACGGCGGTGGCTTGGCCCTCAAACACCGATCCCGCACCTGCGATCACCGATGGTGACGGAGCCGACGTGGCAATGGTAACAGTGCCCGCCGCAGCCGCACTCCAGCCGGCAATGCCCTCGGCCATGATGGTCAAAGTTTCGGCTCCGGCGCCGCCGCCGGTGAGGCTGACCTTCGCCAAATCGGCGGCCGAGATCATGACCCAACCGCTGGCAGCGTCGGCGGCGCTCGCCAGATTGACCGCGCCCCCAAGCAAGATCGCCCCGCCGCCGCTGACCTGAACCTTATAATTGGTGATGGCGGCGGCAGCGCCCCCATTGGTTGCGGTGAAAAGAAGTGACAGCGCCATCGGCACCCCCGCCAACAGCGTGGTTGTGGTAATATTCACCGTTGGCGGCGAGCGCATTCCGCCGGCGCTATCGACGGCGAAATAATCGCCCCCCACCGCTGCCAATTGGGACATGCTGACCTCGAAGGTCGTCGCCCAATACTGGCCCGGTTCCACGCCCCAAGGGTTGCGGATAATCAAATCGCCGGTAACACTATCGTACCCGGTGACCGACATGGCATGACTGCCAACGAGGCAAAGCTGACCGCTGCTGTTGTAACTATTGCTGTAGGAGCAAAGAACAACATCGTTCCCAGCATTGAGAGCCGAAACAATCGATGCCAGCGTGCTCGGATCGGTGCTGGCCTGATAATTGATCGTGGTGGTCCCGGTAACCTGATTGAGAACCTGTTCGGGCCATCCCGACCAAATCGAATTATAACCATTTTCACTGGTGTATCGACCAAGATTCCCTTCGGCATTGAGCTGAACATATGCCTTTTCCACCAGATCGACCCAAATATTGCCCTGGGCACTGGAATTATTAAACACAAACTGGCCACCGTTCGCCGTATAGGTCGGTATAAAGTCATTAACGGTGACCCATTCCTCATGGTCGTTCACATAAAACCGAACGCCATAGGTATTGTTTCCGTTATTGACGATCATCGATGAAATGAAATTGGGATCATTATTGGCAACCTCGGCCAGCGCTGCCAAAACATAGCAATCTCCGAGCGCGCCCTGGTTTACGTCGTTCAAACTTGCGCCGCCGGCCGAGAACAGCGGCGCGTTGATCTGGGTGTAGGTATCGGGCACGCCCCAGGCATTTGTCGGTTCCGGCATGTCGGTCCCGAGGAACCACTTGCCCATCAGCTCCGAAAACTGGGTCGCGGTACTGCCGGCATGGAGGTTGCCCAAGCTCCCCTCCACCGCACCGCCGCCCACGAACGAAACGTTCCCAGTATTGCCGTTAACGAGATTATCAAAGACGTCGGCGACATAAGATGAGGTAGACAATCCATTTGTCAGGTTGGCTGCGATGGTCTGAAGATCGGCGAACTGGCTGTCAGAAAGACTGGCACCGCCCACCGACAGAGTGGCGCCAACATCCCGGAGCACGCTCAACAGCCCGCTATAACTAACGGCACCGCTGGCCACCGCCACCGTTATATCGGCTTTAATACCGGCATCGGTCAGGCTATCGATCCATCCGGGCACCGTGGCCGATCCCGGCGCCGGATCGCTGAACGGCGAGGTCGCGCTTTGGGCGCCGGGGCCAGATTGGCCGCCTCCCCCCATGGACGAGGTGCCCGTCTCCATGCTTGCGGGAAACGCGGGTCGGCCAAGGGGGCGATTGGAAGGGGGCGTGAGAATCTCGACCATTTTTACCACCCTCAATTACTGGGCTAGCGCCAACACGACAACGGCCTTTACCGCGCGATCCGCCGATTATTATCCTTCTGCCTGCACCATGCTGTGTTGTTGCTTGCCTATCCGGTTAACGCAGACACCCACTACATGTTGGGTGCGCCCAATCGCCGGAGTAGAGTTCAGCGTAGGTCGGCGCCTCAGCCCCGCCCGCGATCCCCAGCAATGATCTGAAGGCATTGAACGGGTAGAAG
>CAIZDL010000091.1 GCA_903931735.1 uncultured Rhodospirillales bacterium | reverse complement strand
GCCAGAAGCGATAATGGTGCGAAGCTGATCGGATATCCTCATCGTGCCGATCGGGCTGTTCACCCCGGTAATTTCAGGGAACCTTGCCGCCATTTTATAGCTCGAATGATAAAGAGCGATCGTCCCTCCAGGACCCAATTGGAGGGCGCCAAAGAATTTCGTCAGAGCCTTGATCGGAATCGGACCATAGACCGCGCCCCCGAACGAGCCATCGGGATTATTGATCCGGCGGGCGAGAGCAATCGCCCATTGTTGCGTTGTGGCCCCAAAAACGGGCTCGCTAATAACGAGCCCATCTTCCAAATTCTCACGGAGGGCAATAAAGTCGGCGCGCTTAGAGAGGTCGGATTTTGGGTTGGCGATATTACTCACGGCATAGCGTAACTTGCCATCCGGACCGAAGATTCTGAACCCAAAAAGATCGGGAAGCCTTTCTTCAATCTTCTTAATGACACCCTGAAGCGCCTCTTCGTTTTCACGCCCTGTTTTTTGCTGCCGATAGATTTCATCCAAGACCGATCGGATGCCTAAGTCATTCTTTTCGATCGTGCCGTTAATATTGTCCACAAGCAGCTTCGTAATGTTAGTTGTGGCTATCTCTGCGGAGCGATGGGCCGCGACTTTGCCCTGCTGGATCGCCCACCCGATCAACAGACCAATGACGGCGATTATCAGGACTCCTCCCCCAAAGAATGGAGAAGCATAATAATAATATCTATTGTTAAACAGAAATTACTCGCTCTGACTCTAAGGCTCATACAAATTATTCAAGGTCGACCGATACCGTGCGAGTACCGTATCGCCTGCTGGCATCGCTAACGACTACTTACATACTCATTATCATGGGATAGCTCTGAATGAGCGATCTGTCTTGCAAGCGCATTTAACAAAACTTGCCAATCAATGGGCTTTGGCACAAAATCACTGATCCCACCTTTTAGATATCGCTCGCGGTCTTCTGTCATTACATCCGCCGTTAATGCGATCACCGGCATCAACCCACGGGGTGGCGGCATCGCACGAATGATCCGGGTCGCTTCGGCGCCGTCCATCTCGGGCATCTGCATATCCATCAGCACGACCTCGAAATTGCCCTTCTCGACCGCCGCAACGGCCTCGCGGCCGTTTGCCACCATCGTTACCGTATGCCCAAACTTTCCAAGCATCGTCCCGACCAACCGCTGATTGATTGGATTGTCCTCGGCAAGCAATATGCGTAACGGGCGAACGATCTGGACAGGCTGCGGCTTGGGATTTGGCTGCTCTGTTGCGGGATTTTGAATAATGGCGGTCTGAAAAGGCAAAAATACACGGAAAGATGCTCCCATCCCCACTGTGCTTTCGACCTCAATTTGTCCACCCATCAATTCGACCATCCGTTTGGTGATTGTTAACCCTAAACCTGTGCCGCCGAAACGGCGGGTCGTCGAGGCGTCCGCCTGTGAGAAGGGCTGGAACAGGCGCGTCACTTGCTCGGCGCTCATGCCGATGCCGGTGTCCTTGATCTCCAGCACCACCACGATCTTGGCGCCCTCAGTGGTCTTGACCGCGAGATCGACGGAAACCGAGCCCCGATCCGTAAACTTGATGCCATTGCCGATCAGATTGTGCAGTATCTGCTTTACCCGTACCGGGTCACCAATCACCCGAACCGGGATCGTATCTAGGCCTGTCAGTGATAAACATAATCCCTTTGCTGAAGCCATCCCCTTGCAAAGTTGGAAGACATTTTTCAATGTCCCGGGAAGGTCGAACTCGATCTCTTCGACTATAAGCTTTCCTGCCTCTATCTTTGACATATCGAGGATGTCGTTGAGCAAGGTGAGCAACGCTTCCGTCGAGGAGCTGAGAGTTTGGACATAGCTTTCCTGTTCCTTGTCCAAGTTTGTCAGACGGAGTAAATCGAGGATGCCCATAACACTGGTGATCGGAGTCCGGATTTCGTGGCTCATGGTTGCCAGGAATCGGGATTTCATCTTATTGGCAATCTCCGCCGCTTCACGGGCCTCGCGCAGAACCGCTTCCCGCGCGTGGTGGTCGCTGATGTCGTGGAAGGCGAGGACGGCTCCCGTTATCTTGTTCCCGTCTATCAAAGGGGCGCTGACATACTCGATTGGAAACGGGGTGCCGTCCCTGCGCCAGAACACTTCATCTTTGACATGACGGCGCGTCCCATCCTGGATGGTCCTGTAAATCGGGCATTCGCTGGCGGGATAGGGGGTTCCGTCGCTCTTGCTGTGGTGGAAGATGTCGTGCTGATTGTACCCGAGCATCTCTTCCGATGACCTTCCCAGCATCCCGGTGGCTGCGGCATTGACAAAGGTCAAGCGCCCGTGTGGGTCGATCCCGCAAATACCTTGCCCGGCGAGGGACAGGATGGCTTCGGCGCGCTGGCGGGCGCTTTCCGCTTCTTCCTTGGTCGCGACAAGATCGGCATCCAACTGTTTGCGTTCGGTAATATCGCTGATGACCCCATGCCAGAGGCACTCACCGTTCGGCAGGGGCATCGGATCGGATTCGATCCGGAACCAACGGGTGTCACCCCGAACGATCATGCGCCCTTCCCAACGAAGAGACCGCCGGTTTGCCACGGCGCCATTGCTGTCCCGCATCAAGCGTTCGAAATCATCGGGATGGGCGGTGCGATAGGCGATCCTGGCATCCCGAAGAACCGCGTCGGCGTCAATTGCCAGAAGTGCGCATAGACGGGGGCTGACATAATCGAAGGCCAACGAACCGTCTCGTCGGGCACGGATGGTGTAGGTACCGACAGGAATCCGGCGGGCCATATCGTCATAGCGCCGCAAACTGTCCCGGAACGCGAATTCCGACTGCTTTCGTTCGGTGAGAATCGTTGAAACAGACATCCCGACCGTCGATATGATGGCGGTGTAAAACCAGAAATTGCTCAACTGGGTATTGGCGAGGTCATGGGCAAAGAACCCCAACCCCAAAATTGCACCAACGAGCCCTTGCCATGCCGCCAGCCATAAGAACAGTACAACGCCGTGAGTGCCAAGCCTGATGGCAGCCCAAGTAATAAAGAAATACAACCAATACCCACGATTGATTGTTCCGAAGCTCCCGTGAAGCCAATCAACGAATACAATTTGCCCAGCAAAGAAATGCAAGATCAAAATTAGTGCGACTTCCAGGGCACGCTTGTAGCTCGAAAACCATTCCCAAGGAAAGCTTCGCCAAATGAGTATCGTCGGCGTCACCATCATGATGCCGGTGGCGTTGTCCATCCACCACCGAAACAATCTCGCAGGCCATTGATCCGCCGTCGTTGGCTCCGCAATGACAAATGCAATGGCATCAAATAGTGTAGAAGCAAGAGGAGAAATTACAGCCCCAAAAAATATAAGGTTAAAATAGCTCTGATAAGTCGATAGTGACAGGTCGAACTTGATCTGACGCCGGATAGCCCACGCTCCGAATAAAGGCTCTATCGTTAGGCCGATGGCGGAAATCGTTGACAGTAAAATATTATGTGAATTCCATAACAAACCAAATGCAGCGCCAACAAAGATAGCAGGTAAGTACTTTGGCCCATAAATCAATATTACTGCAAGTGCGATACCGCTTGACGGCCAGCAAAAAGAAGTGACACCAATTTCCGCAGAAAAAATAGGCACAATGATCGCAGGGACAGCGTACGCAACAGCAATTAAGGCCGACATGCTGATTGAACGAAGGTCGGCTTTTGACGGTCCAATCACCTTATACGCCCTCCGTGAAGTGATGCGTGACAACTCTGGCCTTGAACGTCCAGGGCTGTCAGGAGAACGTCCCAGTCTATCGGTTTTGGCACGAGATCGTTTACCCCCGCCGCCAGATACCGTTCACGGTGCTCCACCATGGCGTCGGCGGTCAGGGCGATTATCGCAATGCTGCTCTTCGGTGAAGGCATGGAACGGATTGCCCTGGTGGCTTCCTCGCCATCCATTTCCGGCATCTGCATGTCCATCAGCACGGCATCGAAGTCACCGGATTCGATGGCCCAAACCGCAATGCGGCCGTTATCTGCGACGACGACGGTGTGCCCCATCTTCTGGAGCATTGTGCTGATGAGCATCTGGTTGATGGTGTTGTCCTCTGCGAGCAAGATGCGCATTGACCGAAGCGCGGACGGTTGTGGCAAACGATCTTCGTGTCGAGCCGGCTTGGCTGGTCCGGACACCATTCGAATCGGCAGAGTGAACCAGAAGCAGGTACCATTTCCGACCTCGCTTTCAACTCCGATGGCGCCCCCCATCATTTCAAGCAGTCGCTTGGTGATGACGAGGCCGAGTCCCGTACCGCCCGACCGGTACGCGACGGTCTGGCCGAGCTGGGAGAACGGCTTGAACAGGAGTGGTAACTGCTCTCTGGCGATACCGATTCCGGAGTCCTCGACCTCAACCTTGATCGTCATGACGTCGCCCTCGTGCGACGCCAGCGACAGCCGAAGCTCGACGCCGCCACGCTCGGTGAATTTAATCGCGTTGCTGGTCAGATTGAACAAAAGCTGCCTGAAGCGCACCGGATCGCCGATCACCGATCGCGGCAGATCATCCGAGAAGGAAGAGGCGAGCGACACGCCCTTCGCGTTGGCGAGGCCAACAAACAAGGCGGTGGTTTCTCGAACCGCGTCAAGCAGAGCGAACTCGACCGCCTCGAACACGACCTTTCCGGCTTCGATCTTCGATATGTCGAGAATGTCGTTGAGAATGGTCAGCAGAGTCTTGGTGGAGGCGGCCAGGGTATCGAGATAACCGACCTGCTCTTCGTTCAGCGGAGTGCGGCGCAGCAAGTCGGCCATCCCTAAGACCCCCGTGATCGGCGTGCGAACCTCGTGGCTCATCATCGCGAGGAACGCGCTCTTGGCCCGGTTGGCGATCTCGGCCGCATCCTTGGCCTCGCGCAGGGCCTTTTCCATACCCAGCCGTTCGGTCATATCAGAAAATGCCACCACCGCGCCCTGGGATTGTCCCGCGTGCTCCAAGGGGTTGGCTGCGATTTGGACCGGCAGGAACGAGCCATCCCGCGGAACCACATAATCCATAAGAAGAGCCTGCCTACGGCCGCTGACGACGGCACGGTGAATCGGACACTCCTCGATCGGGTAGGTGCCACCATCTGGCCGCACCCCATGAAAGAGGCCGTGACTGTCTTTGCCGAAAGCCTCGGCGAGGTTCCAGCCCAGCAGGCGTTCGGCTTCAGGGTTCATGTAGGTGACCGCTCCCGAGAAATCGACGACGTAAACCGCGTCGGGAAGAGTCGCCAGAATATCTCGCAGACGATCTTCACTTTGGGCCAGCCTCAGTTCGCGGCTAATTGCCTGGCTGAACATTCTTAGCAAGACCGCGCCAAGCAGCAGCGATAGCAAAAGAAAACCGGCCATCATCGCCGCCATCTGATGGAGTTCGCTAAACCATCCTCCCAGATAATCATCGCGCGCGACGCCGACGATTATAATCAGCGGCGCCATTTCAAGGCGGTGAAAAGTAACCACGCGCTCGATACCATCCGCCCCGGCCGGTGTATAATACGTGGCGGAGCTAATTCCAGACATGACCAACTTACGCAATTCAGGGGATACAGCGCTATTCCCGATTTGTCCCGCTGGCTGGTCGGGAATAGTGGGCATTCTGGTTATCAAACTAAGGTCAGAATATCGCAACGACATTGCGTCAGTCTTGTTAAGATAGAATTTTGAAAGAACGCGAGTAAAATAATCAACAGTTATTGGAGCTGAGATTACCCCAGCAAAGCGGCCGTCTGGAAAGTTATATCTCTGCGCAAGTCCAACTATATATTTCTTAGACACCCGCCCCATAACGGGCTTGGATATTTTGATAGCTTTTGCATCATTATTTCTATGATAAATAAAATAATCCCTGTCAGCCCAGCTAACATGATCTTGAGCTTTTACACCTTTCCCGAGAATAACAAGCCCATCCGCTTTAGAAACTCGGAATGCTTCAGCTTCTGGTACTCTCTGCTCCATTCTTGCCAAAAAGGCATTCATGGTTAACTCATCAATAGCACCCCCAGTAAGCTGCCTTTCGAGTTCTTCAGCTACCAATCGAAGGGCAAGGTCAAGCTTTGCAATACTGCTTGAGAGGCTCTGATCGAGCGCATTGGCTATATTCTGTGTTTGCGTCTCTGCACGCAAGTCATACTGTTTTCTACTATTGAGCAAAGAGTATGTTGATAGCGCAATAACCAAAATATTCGCGCAGGTCAGTCCAATTATTAGTAAATGTTTTGGTGATCTGTGCGGTTTCATGGGGTGTCCCTAAATCGTACCATGTTAGCGCCAGGACGTGAACCTATATTTGTATCTGGTTAATTTCAAAAAAGCATTATCTACGTCTATATTGTGAGGTGGCATTTGAAGCAGAGCCTTTAGGAGTGAAATTTTGTTAACATTATGATTTGAAAAGCTTAATGAATTGTGTCACATCGGGTATTGCGACAATTTGTCCAGAACAGGACAACGCAGCGGCGCCGATAAGGCGTTATCTCAGTAGCCGGGGATGTGTGCAATCGTTTCCTTGACGATCGGCGATGTCTTCGAGGCCGATGACAAGACCGTCCGATCCCAAATCCGCCCTTTGTCAGTGTCTTGTTTCCGCCCTGCTCGTCGAATGTGACAAAGAGTGGACGTCAGCCACGATCGACCTCAACTTGGAAGGGTGATTCCTCCGCTTCCGAAGCAAGGCACTTGGTGAAATTTACAGAAAAAAGTTGCGTAGCCGATTAAAATGCCATTTTTTTGAGGTTATTCCAAACCCATATTGGGACCAGTGTCTTAATTAAGCCACATCGTGAACCATCGGTTGCGCCGCCGTGCATGGCAGGCGCAACCAATGGTTCACGATGTGGCTTGGCAGCGGAACCATGGGCACGGCTGCGGTCGCGAACCGAACTTCTTGGGTTGTTTTGACTCATTCCTCCGCCCATGATAGACCAATGGCCACGGATGAACGCGGCGTCGGGCCGCTTGGTTTAGGTGGGCCATGAAATCGGTTTTCCGACGGATGACGCTCTTCGTCCTCCTTAGCTCTGCTCCGACCTCCCTGGCCTGGGCGGCCGAGGCCCCCGGCAGTAATTCTTGGCTCAGCTCGATGTTTGGGTTGCCAACTCAGACCAAGCTCTCGGTGTCCGACTCGGAACTTCAGAGTCTGGGCTGCTTGATTGGCGGCGCATCGGTTACCGCCGCGGGTATCGTTTTCGGCGGCGCCGCAATTGTCGCAACTGGCGGTCGTAACGCCGGAACCGCTGGGAAGGTTGCGGTGCCGGTCATCGCTGCTGCAACCATGGCGGGTTGTATGGTCGGAAATTCTTCAGCCCTTGGTGTTGCTTGGCTGAGCCGCAACTGGGACATTCTCGCGGGCAAGGTTGTGAACGCCCTGCCAGACGCCCCCGACATCAAACTCATCCCTGGCAAGCCCTAACCGGCCTTGTCCTCGACCTCCTTATTGTTTTGGATGACAATGGAGTCTGTTGCGAAATCGAAAATTGGGGCTGAGTGGCGCCGGGGCATGCGCTAAAAAGCTGCGAAAACCGCCTCTATGCGGCTATTTCCTGGCCTTTTCGGCCTTGCGGACAGAGTCCCGGTGTATTTTCTGGAGGTTATGGACGGCCGCCTGAAGCTTCCACTCGCCCCGGCAGGGTTCAATGCCACGCATAGAAAAACAGTCCGCGCTCTGGCAACCTTTCATCTGGCCGAAGACCGGTTCCACACTCTTGCCGCGCAGGCGGTAGAGATCGCGACCGCGTGGTGGTTTGGCATCACGAAGGGCCGTACGCTGCTTGTGGTCCTTTTTCGTCGCGATCAGCAGTTCCCGGTCCTCGGTCTCGGTGGCGAGGTTGGCTTCGGAGCAATACCCCGCGTCAGCCAGTGCTACGCCAAGGATGCCCCTGCCGCCGAAATGCCCGGAACTCAATCCAACCGAAAACATCTGGCAATATATGCGGGAGAACTGGCTCTCAAACCGGATTTTCGGCTCCTACAAGGACATCGTTGATCATTGTTGCCACGCCTGGAATACCCTCACCAGCCGCCCTTGGCTGATCATGTCTATCGGTATGCGCGATTGGACGTATGGGTTCTAATTAGTGAGAGTTAGTATAACTCATTCTGCGATGCAATGCTTGGGGTCTTGCGAGATAAGGTCCCGAAAAACTGGAGCGTCTGGTGCGATGACGTCTCTGATAACTTCAGAATTATATCACCAAAAGATTTTCGGATTCTCAGGTGAACGGGGTGGAACCAGAATTTGCCGGCCGGTCCGCTCGTCAATGGCTTGATCTGAGTAGTAACACCGGATCATCTCTTCATAGCTGGCGGTGAGATCGAATTTTCGGTTGGCGACAAAGCGTTGGCTCACGACAGCCTGAAAGATGCTCCGGGTGTCGGCATCGATGACGGGGCTCCAAACGTCCGTGCTCGCCGCCGCCCGGCGCCTCTCCTCCGTCACCTTCCGGTCCCGGCCCGGCGCCCCGCAGTTCGAATAGTCCGGCAACGCTGCCAGTACCGCCGTAATAGGCGATAGAGCGTTTGTTTCGTCGTCTTGCCTTCCTCGATTAGGCGACGGACGGCACGGCCTCTGGCTCGAGTTTCAAAAATCGCCGGCGGATCGAAGACCAGAGGCCGGATCAAATCCCAGGATTCATCGCGCATCCGGCAATAACGTTCAGGAACATCCTGATCGATGAACGGGGCCAACCATGTATCCTGCTCAACGAGCTTCGCATCTCCTTTTTCAAGCATCCCATCGATATCTTCGGATGTCCGGAATACCGGCAACGCCGCATCCGATGTGACATCGATGACGTAGAACCCCCCTCAACCGTTCCGTCGCCGAAGGCACTCGAAGGCGGTCGATCGACACGGTGTCGTCCAAGGGTTGGTTCATGTCGCACCAGCATCAGGGCCGTTCCGGGCTCCATACTCAACAGTTGATCGGTTTGCTTGGAGAAGCGTTCGATCGTAATGCCGGAGCGGTGGGCCAATTCATTGAGAACCAGCTGGGCTTTCTCCTTTAAGTAGCCGGGATAAGGCTGGCTAAAATCATCCACGACCTTATACTTGTGAACCCAGCCGATACTACGGGTCAGGATCGTCGGCAGTTCTTTTTCGGTGACGATCCCCCACTCGGCAGCTTCCGAGGCCCAATAAAGGCGCTCTATGTCCAGTTTGTCCGCCACTCGCGGCTTGGTGAGCGCTTCCGAAGGTTTGACGGCGCAAGCAATTTGTCGTGTTCGCCCGTCATGTGCGATATCGACCAAGAAATCGGTGGTCATTACCAGGGGCGTCTTGGTCACAGTGTCCACTGGGTGGCTGATGCCCAATCGGTCGGTGATGGCTTGGGGCTTGTTCCGGTCGAGGGGGAATTGTTCCCGAATGTCCTGAACCGCATCGTTCTAGTCCAGAATCTGAAACAGACGAAGTTCAAGGTCGGACAGCATGTGATGCAGCCGGCCCGTCTTCAACCCGAGCACGCGGTGGGACCGCCCCTCGGAGGGCACGTCCCCAATGGTCAGCCAAGGCTTGTAGGTCGCCCCCGCCCCGGCTCCCCGCCCTTCCTTGACGAAACGGGCGATCCGAGCCTCATCGAAGGAATACCGCTGCCGCGCCATAGCCCCTCCCGGAACCGGTTCGCCACGGAGCTAAGGGTAGGCCCTTCCGCAGGGGCTGGCAATCGGGTTCAGTATGACACTTTAGCGGCCAGTATGATACATTCGCGTCAGCCAACAACACTTGGTCGGGCGTTTTTCTCTTTCACTCTACCGTTACTGACTTTGCCAAGTTGCGGGGTTGGTCTACGTCGGTGCCTTTTAATACTGCGGTGTGGTAGGCGAGGAGTTGGACGGGGATGGCGTAGAGGATCGGGGCGACGAAGGGGTCGACGGTGGGGAGTTCGACCGACCAGCGCACGCGGTCGCCGAGTTTGGCGACGCCTTTGGCATCTGCGATCAGGAGGACTTTGCCGCTGCGGGCGCAGACTTCTTGGACGTTGGAGACCACTTTGTCGAACAGAGCGTCGGTGGGGACCAGCACGATGACTGGGACCGACTCGTCTATCAGGGCGATCGGGCCGTGTTTGAGTTCGCCGGCGGCATAGCCTTCGGCGTGGATGTAGCTGATTTCCTTGAGTTTTAAGGCGCCTTCGAGGGCCAGCGGATAGGAGGTGCCGCGCCCAAGATAGAGCACGTCGCGGGCTTCGGCCACTTCGTGGGCGAGTTGGCGCAGGGTTTCATCGTGGCCGAGGACATCGGCGGCACGGGCGGGGACTTCTCGCAGTGCCTTGGCTAGCTCGGCTTCGCGCTGCTCGGTGATTTTGCCGCGCGCGCGGCCGAGCGCCACCGCAAGGCAGGCGAGAGTGGTGAGCTGGGTTGTAAATGCTTTGGTTGAGGCGACGCCAATCTCGGGGCCGGCTAAGGTATAGAGCACGGCATCGGACTCGCGGGCGATCGTGCTTTCGGGTGCGTTGACAATGGACAAAATGTGTTGGCCCTGGCGCTTGCAATAGCGCAGCGCTTCCAACGTATCCAAGGTCTCGCCCGACTGCGAAATGAATAGTGCGACGCCGCCTTCGGGCAACGGCGCCTCACGATACCGGAACTCCGAGGCGATGTCGATTTCCACCGGAATTCGGGCGATTTGTTCAAGCCAATACTTGGCGACGCAGCCGGCATAATAGGCGGTGCCGCAGGCAACGATGGTAACCCGAGGCACGGCCGCCAAGTCAAACGGTAGCTTGGGAAGCGAAATGTGGCCGCTACCAGGCTGAATAAACGCATTGAGTGTATCGCCAATAACCAACGGTTGTTCGTAAATCTCCTTCAGCATGAAGTGGCGATAGCCTTCCTTGCCGATTAGCGCGCCAGAGACCGATGAAAGGCGGATTTCGCGGCTAACTATGGTGTCGGCAGCGTCGTGGATCACGACACCCGCACGCCGCACCTCCACCCAATCCCCATCTTCGAGGTATGTCAAACGGTTGGTGAGCGGGGCCAGTGCGAACGCATCGGAGGCGAGATACATCTCGCCATCGCCATACCCTACCGCCAGCGGCGTGCCCCGGCGGGCGCCGATCATGAGTTCTGGGTAGTCGGCAAAGATCATCGCAAGAGCAAAGGCGCCCTCAAGCCGCTTGAGAGATGTGGCGACGGCGGCGACCGGGGGAAGGCCCTGGTCCAGATAGTCGGTGACCAAGTGCCCAATCACTTCGGTGTCGGTCTGGGTGCTAAAAACATGACCCCGGGCCTGCAACTCAGCTTTGAGTTCTTGATAATTCTCAATAATGCCGTTATGGACCACGGCACATTTCTTGGTCGCGTGGGGGTGGGCGTTAGTCTCGGTTGGGCCGCCATGGGTTGCCCAGCGGGTGTGACCAATGCCGATCAGCCCCGGCAGCGGCTCACCTTGCAGCTTATGGTCGAGGTTGGCCAGCTTGCCTTCGGCCCGCCGGCGCTCAATCGTGCCATCTTCGAGCAGGGTCGCCACCCCGGCGCTGTCATAACCGCGATATTCCAGCCGCCGTAACCCCTCAACCAGCCGGGGTGCCGCGTCGCTCTTGCCGATAATGCCAATAATACCGCACATGGGGGGACTCCGGGGCTGGGCTTATTTTTTCTTGGCCGCGCGAAAACGCTCCGCCCAGCCGCTATAGGTCTGTTGATGGCCGCGTGCGACGGTTAGGGCGTTGGCTTCCACGTCTTTTACCACAACGCTGCCAGCGCCAACGATGGCGCCGCTCCCGATTTTCACCGGAGCCACCAGGGAGCTGTTGGAGCCGATGAAGGCGCCATCGCCGATCTCGGTCTTGCTCTTGGAAAAGCCGTCGTAATTGCAAGTAATGGTCCCGGCACCGATGTTGGCTTTGGCGCCAATGGTGGCGTCGCCAATGTAGGTCAGGTGGTTAACCTTGGCGCCCGGCCCAAGATTGCCGTTTTTGATCTCGACGAAATTGCCGACATGGGCGGCGGGGCCGATCACAGCGCCGGGCCGAAGCCGGGCATAGGGACCAATCGTTGCACCATCGGCCACGGTGGCCCCTTCAAGATGGCAAAATGCCTTGATCTCGACCTTATCGGCAATGGTGACTCCAGGGCCGAAAACCACGCTGGGGCCAACAACAACGTCGCGGCCAAGTTTGGTATCGGGCGAGAAATACACGGTATCCGGGTCGGTCAAGGTGGCGCCGTTGTCCATGGCGGCCCGGCGGAACCGCTTTTGGATCAGCTTTTCCGCCTCGGCCAGCTCGGCCCGGCAGTTGACACCCATGACTTCGGCTTCAGAGGCTTCAACCACTGCGCAGGCATAACCGGTCGCCCGAGCCAAGCTAACGGCATCGGTAAGGTAATATTCGCCCTTGCTGTTATTGTCGTCAATATGATCGAGCAGTTCGAACAGTCGGCGGCCGTCGAAAACCATCAGGCCGGCATTGCACAACCCAACCGATCTTATGGTTTCACTGGCATCGACATATTCCACGATCTGTTCAAGACCGCCGGCCGGGCTGACCACCAGCCGGCCATAGGCGCCGGGGTCAACGGGTCGGAAGCCAAGGACCACCACGGCCGGATTATCGGGCGCCGCCCGCCTCTCGACCATTCGCGTCATGGTTTCGGTGGTAATCAGTGGCGTGTCGCCGTAAAGAACGATCACGTCGCCAACAAAATCCCGGAGCATTTCAGAGGCGGCGCGCACCGCGTCGGCCGTGCCGAGTTGTCGGGTTTGGACCACCGTGGGCACCGGAGCCACCGCGCGCCCGACATTTTCCATATCGGGTCCCACCACCACGGCAACGCGGCTGGGCTGGAGCGGGGCCACTGCGCTGAGCACATGGACAATCATCGGCTGGCCCGCGAGCGGGTGCAGAACCTTGGGCAAGTCGGACTTCATACGAGTCCCCTTGCCGGCGGCAAGAACGACAACAGCAACGGAAGGGTGGGTCATGCCGGGGCTCTGGCTATGGTCTCGCGAACTCTGTGCGCGGGCTGGTGCAAACGCGCCAACTTAATGCCACAGCTACCCCCCGCTTCCCAATACCGAAATTGTCGCAGAAGCTCCTAAACCCGAGTTCGGTCGTTTGGAGGTGTCGGATTGGGCACCGGCCCGGAGGACGGCGGCGTTTAAGCGGACCGGGTGATTGACTTGATCAGCCCGCGCGGGTTGCCGGACATTTCGGCGATTTTGTTGTCTTGAGCTTCAAAGAAGCTGCGCGCGACGGCCTCGCTGTCAGGGCCACCGATATCGCCGGTGGGAATCCTGCGGTTCGAGGTGCGTCGACCGTCTTCATAAACAACGTCAAACAGCACGAAGGCGTTCTCGGTTACGGGTTTTTTACGAGCCAAGGGGCCCTCCTGGTGTCAAATTTGCAGCGTCGCCGGTGGCGTTCGGCTGATCGGCTGTTGCCTGCTCGCCTTCCGGCGCTTCGCCCTCTGGCAACTCGCCTTCTGGCAGGTCTGCGCCGGTCTTGCCTGCATCATCCTGCTTGCGCGCCAATTTTTCCTGCTTTTTTTGTTCCTTGGCGCGGGAACGCACGGCGCGCTGCTGATTATAGTTTGGCTTAAAGGCCATCGAAAATGCTCCTGGGGTGGCGCTCCGGCGCCGGCCGTGCGGGTGGATCAGGGCGCGAAAAAAGGGCACCAGACACCTGGTGCCCTTTTGACGAAATTGAAAGCCTGAGCCTTAGGCCGCCTTCAGATTTTCCGCCGACGACTTGCCGCGCTTGGGGTCGCGCTGTTCGTCGTAAGAGATCTTCTGGCCTTCAACCAAGCCCCGCAACCCGGCGCGCTCGACCGCAGAAACGTGAACAAACACGTCCGCGCCGCCGTTATCGGGCTGAATGAAACCGAAACCCTTGGTGGTGTTGAACCATTTTACAGTGCCGACAGCCATGGTAGTCTCCAAAACCAATGCTAATATTGCCCGTTACGACCCGCAACGAGCACCAATCAATAAGGAGAGACTGCGGGACGGCTACCGGATACGGCGCAATAGGCGAGAATCACCAAACGAATCAGGCGCGCATTAGATACGCTAGCGCCTCGGAACGCAAGGCCCTTAATTTGTTTCTGTCATACGGGTGCGGCGGGCGCGGCTTTATCCGTCCGTCGCGGGGGGCGTTCGGGCATTAGGGTGTTCATGCTAAAGACCTTGTTGAGATTGAGCACGATGCTGAACTTGCCGTGGCGTCTGCCGATCCCGCGAATAATTTCAGAGCGCCAGCGGGTGCCGATTTCCGGTGGCGGTCCAACCTCGCCGGAGTCGAGCGCGGTCACCTCGATCGCCCGGTCGGTCAGCGCGCCGATAACCAGCGGGTGGTTGGCCGAGACCACTTCCAGCACCATGATCCGGGGCTGTCGGTGGCATCCACCGGTGTCATGCCGAATCGGATTCTGAGACCGATCATCGGCACGTTCTGGCCGGCGGGTGCGTGGGGACGGCGCAGAAGAAGCAGTCGGGGAGGGGGCTGCATCAACAACGTTCTTCCGTGAAGTACCGAGTGGGCCGCAGCAGTTAAACGGCACGGTAAAAGTCCGGGTTTCCAAAGGCCCCCGGCCTTTGGTCGCCGAAGGCAATCTAAAAGTTTTGTCGGGGCTTTGCCCCTCCGACCCCACCAAAGGCCGACGGCCTTTGGAAACCGTTAACCCCAGCAATTGAATTGACGCGCCCCACTTGTGTTGTGACCGAGACGCTTCATTCTCAATGATCGTGTCTCGGGAACACCACAACAGATAGAAAAAGCGAGGGTTCCGGGCCGACGGGACGGAACGGTCCGTCGGAGTCGGAATACTAGTGGGTCGCGTCGGCGGCAGCGAATACCTGATCAATGTCGGCGATGATAATAAAGTCTTCGCCCCGCTTGCCAATTGCCCGAATGAATTCAGTCCGCCAGCGCATTCCAAGCTGAGGCACATCTTCCATTGAGGCCGCCGGCAGTTCGGTCGCCTCAAAAACGCGGTCGGTGAACGCGCCGACCAGTGTTGGTACGCCCTTGATCTCGACGTCGAGGACCACGATTCGGCTGTTGGCGCTGGGCGGAGCTGGCGCCATGCCAAACTTCTCCCGGAGGTC
>CAIZDL010000090.1 GCA_903931735.1 uncultured Rhodospirillales bacterium | reverse complement strand
GTTGCTCAACATCCATCAACTTCGGGGCAGATGCATTCATCCCAGATCGCCATTTCCAACGCATTGCTGGCCAGACCAGCAACTTTCTATAAAATACTATACCTAGTGGGTGTCTGCGTCAACCGGATAGGCAGGCTTTGATCCCTTCTTTACCACCTGCCGCCACAAAGGAAACCCAGGATTAGGATTGCATATTGTTTATAACTTGGTAACTGCGCAACTCGGTGGTAGCATCACCCTCGAACATGGAGACAAACTAGGCTGCACATTTAAGATTATCATTCCACGAATTGCACCAAATTCCTAATAGGCGGCTTAAATCATCGGAATCACGCGGCCCGACAGCCAAGGCTTGCGATAGTATCAGCCATGAACAATAGATGGCTAGCATCCATCGGGAACTGAAGACGAGTACCTTTATCAGAATACCCAGCGATTCGTGCTTTAATCAGTCGCGAGACTCCTTGCAATCTAATATCGATCGAACTCCCGGGTGGCTGATCAATCCTCACATCCAACCACGCACCTGCAATGGAGAGTTGCCGGGCGCGAGCATTTTGTTGATTACCCTCGACTGTTATTGTCGCTTGAACATCAGCGTCTAAGCGTTCGAAGCGATGCTTTGTGCCGGAGCCCTTAATTGCTGACAAAAAGTCTTTCACCTCAACACTCATTTTTTCAGTCTGAGCCGCCATTGAACCTGAAGCGTCTTGGACCTGTCCTGAGGCAATATTTGTTTTATCGGATGAATCCCGAACAACCGCCATATTCTCAGAAATTTTGTCTGTGCTGGTCGATATGAACTGGATATTGCGAGCGATTTCGTCGGTCGCACTCTGCTGCTCGGTAATTGCAGCAGCAATTTCCGCCGAGGCTTGGTAAATCTCATTAACAGTATGACCGATCTCTTGTACAGAATGTACCGTTCCCCCAATTGCAGCCTGGATTTCATTGATTTGCGACGTGATATCAATCGTTGCTTTGTGAGTTTGGCTAGATAGATTCTTCACCTCACCCGCAACGACCGCGAAACCCTTACCTGCATCTCCAGCGCGGGCTGCCTCTATGGTGGCGTTGAGTGCAAGGAGATTGGTCTGGCTTGCAATCTCAGCAATTATACCAATAATATTACCGATCCTCTCTGAAGCATCCCGTAGCATTGTAACCTGTTGAATGACTTGTCCGGCTTGAGCCGAGCCCTGTTCTGCAACTTGAGAGGAGGTATTAACAAGTCTGCTAATTTCGCCGATTGCGGATGTTAGCTCCTGCGAGGCTGCGGCCACGGCCTGGGAATTTGAGCGAGCCTCGGCCACCTCCATTGTTACCGAGTCGATTTGGGAGTTTGTCGCGCCAACCACGCTCTTCATACCTTCCGCAGTATGCGCCATGGTAGAAGATGCCTCTGACAAAGAGTGGAATACACCCGAAACACTCGCGCTAAACATATCGATGAGTTCCTCGGACTCTTGTTGCCGCAGAAATTTGGCGCGAGCCTCAATTTCTTCAGCGACGGCGAGCCGAATCTTTTCGATCGCATTTTCTTTAAATATTTGAACGGCTCGCGCGATCTCCCCTATTTCATTATTGGCATCACGGTAACCGATGGGGACCTCATGATCACCGGCAGCGAGTCGCTTCATAATCTCGGTGAGGCTGATCAATGGCCGGCAAACAACCCCACTGATTATAACAACCGCAATAATCAGGAGGACGATGCCGCCGCCAAGCAATCCCACCAGAAAACGGACCATCTCTACGCGAGCAACCACCAGATCTGTTTTTGCCAACTCGTAGCTATTGTTCGTTTTCTTCGTGAGTACCGTGAAAATAGGTTCAAGCTCGGCATAGATTTCCGACATTTTCTTAGTAGCGCGAGCAACGGCCCCCGTTTCCTCGACCACAGCAAGAAAACTTTCGCGGTAATCGGCCAACTTCGCCTGTATATCGGCGCGCACCGTCTCATCCATAGGTGTAATTTTTAAAGCGATGGCAAACTCATCGGCCGCTTTTTTCAGATTGTCGACATATTTTGTGTCTTTTCGGGCTAAAAAATCTTTTTCGTCCCGTCGCAAGGTCAACATCAATATCTTGAGCTGCGGCTCCGTTTGCCCCTTAAGTACATTTTCAATGATATGAACTGCCGATCGCATCTTCCCCATAACGCCGAGGTTCTCGTTGAGTCCGAGAGTAATTTTAAGCGCAACCACTTCGTCAAATTGTTGGGCATAGCGGCGGACTTCTATTTTGGCAGCTTGGGCCATAGAAATATCGTCATCATGTTTCAAGCTGGCAACGAGTCGATCCAGGGCAACTTCTACTTTTTGAACAGAAATCCTTTGCTCACTCACAAAGTGTTCTTCGTTGCGCAAAAAGAAATCTTTTTCATGGCGCCGAGCCTGAAGCATCCCATTATCAATCGTTGAAGCCAAATCATTGGCAACTGAAGCCCCATCCATTGCCCGTTGTATTTGTTCTTGATATTCGATACTTGAATAAATCAGGACAGCAACCGAAACCATTATGAGGACGCCGATTAGCCCGACCATGCCAATTTGGAGCTTGATGCCAATTTTATTTAGAAAATGTCCCATTTCTTCCCCAACACCCACAGGCCCCAGTTTTATTATATTTTAGTGAGAAGTGAAGCAAATGCACACCAAAACCCTCGCCGTTTTCTAAAATATCTGATGGCCTGCTATGCGGCGCTCCGGGATTGGTATGATACATAAGGGTTTGACTCATAATCGGATCGCTTGATCATCCTCTCGCGAGTCGTCTCGTCAGTAGCTTTATGCTGGCGACCATGATCCATGCGAGAGCGCTCTCGCATGGTTGCCACAAAATCTTTCGCGAGTCGGCAATTACGGTTGAGCCAAGCGCTGGTGCGCTCGACACCCCTGCGGCGCGGCAAGAGTTCGAAGCCCTTGGCGTGGTCCGAGCGCTTGATGATCTCCAGGGTCCAGGTCCCGATCTGGGCGAGCGCTGTCTCCAGCTTCGGGCCGGCGTCGCCGCCGTCGGCGAAGACGTGACGCAGCCAAGGGTCTCGCGGACCGACGCCAACACGGCCGGGGCGCCGTCACGGTCCTGGATACCCGCCGAATGGACGATCGCGGCGAGCAGCAAGCCATTGGTATCGCTCAGAAGATGGCGCTTGCGCCCCTTGATGCATTTGCCGGCGTCGTAGCCCCGAGGCCCACCGGCCTGGGTCGTCTTCACAGACTGGCTGTCGATCACGCCCGCCGTTGGGCTCACCACGCGGCCCATCGCCTCCCGCGCCGCCATCACCAGATGGTGGTTGATCGTCCGCCAAAGCCCGTTGTCACGCCAGCGATTGAAGGAGCCCTGCACCGTCGTGTGGGCGGGAAAATCCTTCGGCAACATCCGCCATTGGCACCCCGTCGCCGCAATGTACAGGATGCCGTTCACAACCAAACGTAGCTCCGTCTTCCGGGGCCGCCCAAGCCGACACGCCCGAGGAAGAAACGATTCAATAGTATTCCATTCCGCGTCCATCATGTCGCTTGAATACCGAAGCTCATCTCGCCAATACTTCGCACAGGTGATTTTGGTCCAGACCATTCTTGTGTCCTCGTCGTGGCTCGCAACCACGAGCGAATCACTACGGACTGAAATCACTCAAGACTTTTCGGTCAGCCTCTCAGGAGTGTCTTTGTGCAACCGACTGTGCCCTAGGCCCGAGTCTCCCCGGCATAAGCCCATCCTAGTGGTGTTTCAGTTTGAGCTTCCGGTTAGCGCCCATGGCGGGCGATCGGTAGGTCGGCAGATATTCCAGATAGCAGACCTTGCCCTCGCTTGATATGTTGGCCCTGCGCTGAGAGACAAGCCCAGCCGGAGAAACGCCCTTCTTCAATCAAAGGCGGGACGCTTGCCGATGCTGGTGCACCCTAGAACAACATAAAATCTGCATCCTCCCCGACGTCCTGCTGGCTCTCAATGGTCCGCACGAACGCGCCCGCGATCTTCTTCGCCCTTTCAGCACCCCACAGGTCGAAGTGACGGGGCGAGATGAGAACGTTTGAAATCCGGCTCAATACGAGCTTCGACAGTTCGTACTTCTGCACGTCCAGGGTCGATCCCAGGATGCGGTCCAAAGCGGCGCGGACGCTCCCTTGGTCCTTCTTCGCATAGGAGAACGTAACAACGGTTTTTGTTTCACTGACCGGGAGGATGTTGATCGCAACTCCAACGAGTTCCTCAGTGAGCGGTACATCGTTGACCGTGATGAACGACGAGACTGCTAGGCAGGGCGCCTGATCGTTCAAATCAATGGTGTCGTGTTCGATGCCATCGAAAGATCGGCGCAGTAGCGGCTCGTCGTAATAGTTATAACGATACAGCAATGTGGCCCGCGCCAGGAGCCATTGCTCCTTGGCCTTCTGCTCGGCTGGACTGGAAGAGTCCGGGGAATCGGCCCCCCGCTTAACCCTCGCCGTGGAGAGGCTTTGCAACTGCACGACCCCGGTCATGATTGCGTGCAACTCGCAAGTAATTCCTCGATAGGCCAACAGGAAGAGCTGCTCTCGATCAGCGCCGTCGAGTGGTTTGGTGTCGAGCGGCCGGAAGAGCTCCGTGTCGTGCTGATTGCAGAATCCTGCGAATGTTGACGCATCGTTGCGCCCAATTCGTCTGAGCGCGATATCGGGTCCAGCCGGAGAGAACCGTGGCTGCCAAGCAAGCACGTGATTGTCCTGTTCTAGCAGCGCAATGGTTTGACGATTCTGGATCGAATGCGCGCGGATCGCCAGCTGATCGCATTGCATCGTGGGTTCAAGACATCGGCCGAACCCGTTCTTCCGAGTTCTGAAAAACTCTGCCATATCTTCGGGCTTAGGGTTCATCGAATAGCCTCCGGAAGGGATTGGCGAAGCCTTACCCATGAGGGTAAGCTACTTTCTATCCCATAATCACCCAAAGCTGCCAGTCCCCTCTCGGCCCGATCACGACGGTTCCACGCCCATTCGAGACACCTGACCCCATGTGAACGGCTGACCGTTTGGTGCGCGTCGCACAAGACCATTTGCTCCTGCGGTGGACCACTCTGCACTTACATTGCACTTACGGAAGCGCATCGCCCTGCCGCAAAAATGCTAACCCATTGAAAAGATGGTGGGCCCGGCAGGATTCGAACCTGCGACAACACCGTTATGAGCGGCGGGTTCTAACCACTGAACTACAGGCCCAAGCGCCAAATCATGCGACGACCGGGGCATTCATACCGGGAAAGGGCGGGCGGGGCAAGAGGCGTGTCGGGGCGCGAGCGAGCATCCAAGGCGCTAAAATTCCCAACGCGAACTGGACGGCGCCAGAGGAGCATGGCATGGTCTCGCTCGTTGGCGCCGGGGAAACTCGCAAGCCAACGTCGTGATGCTATTGCGGGGGGTCTCCACCGGTTCAAACGCCGGCCCGCACAAACAACGGGCGCTTCTTATGGAACCGGTGAAAAAAAAGAAAAAGAAGAGCCTAACACCTGTTCTCGATGCGATCTTGAACGGCGGCTCGGGTGTTTCGTTGAATCTCATCGACATTGGCAAACATTTTGACCGCAGCAAGTGGCTTTTTAAATCAAGCGTGCTTAATGATGCCGTGGTTTTTAAATTTCCAAACTTCAACGAGGAACTGAGCGACGCAACGATCAAGGCGTTTGGGGGACCAGGAGCAAAAACAGGGTTTAATCCGATTGAAACCGGGATTTACTTGCCATATTCTACCGAGACGCCGGAAGATGGTGGAACCGCTATTTATTTGCGCCAGAAGAATTATCAGCAATTATTGCTGGATACCCTTTGGGCGCCCGCAAACGTTGCGCTGGCCGACCCGTCTTCGAGCGAAGAGGCAAGACTCCCCCCCAACATTGCATATGATCTCAAGTTATTGAAACTAATGGATTCAATCCCGACACTCGACCCATTTTTGCTAAAAGAATGCCTGGATGCCGCCGGCATCGAGTACGACCCGCAGATTTTACGCCTGGACCCCGACGAGGAGGCGGAAATCCGCCGGCTGATCTCGGAGAAAATTTCGCCGATCATCCAAAAGGCGTTTCAGGCCGGCGACAAGGTGCTGAGCAACCGGGAACGCCTGCTGGAAGCCCTGTGGAACCCAACCATGCCCGAGGCCAAAGCCTTCGTGCGCGCCTTCGGAATTGCGGAAACAGAAGCAAGCCCGGTGTTCTCGGCCTGGAAAGGCATCACCTTCTACCAGCTTCAAGTGCGGGGAGCTACGCCGAAACTAAAAGAAATGATCGCCTGGTTGAAATCGAAAGATGCTGTTCCAATTGACGCCGCCGCTAACAAAAAGTTTATGCCTCAACTTCAGATGTTTAATGTAAAAATTATTGGAGTGATCAATCAGAATATTACGGAAATGCGGGGAATTTTGCAAAAGTATGAATCGTCATTTGATAATTTTATTGATGGTAACCCAACTGAATTAACATCATTTCTTCGATCGGCACGGAAGGTTTATTATATTCTTGGATATTGCATTTCTTCTCTAAACAGCGCAACCGCAATTTTCAATCATATGATCAAACCGGGAGAAATGGTTCATCTCACTTTCGATGATACCAACAGACTTTACATCCGACTCGACACGACCCTCAACCGTCGCCGCGAGGTTCCCGCAACCTTCTGATCACAACCCCACACCCCGAGTCGCAACGGGGCGATGGGAGTTTGGGCGCACAGCGGCGATGGCCGCTTTTCCCGCTGGTCAGGCCCGCTGGCAAGAGTGATAATCGGGACATGCCGAGACCGGATGCCTCAGTTCTCAACCGATCCGCCGGGCGAGCCTCGGAGCTGCGGGTATGTCAATGTCCCGGCTGCGCTGCTGCGGGCGAGTATCCGGCGCCCAAGGCGCGGGACCGGCTGCGCGAGTATTTCTGGTTTTGTCTCGACCATGTCCGCGAATACAACCGGGCCTGGGATTATTATGCCGGGATGTCGATTGGCGAAATCGAAGCCGAAATGCGATCAGACACCACGTGGCAGCGACCATCCTGGCCGTTGGGGAGTTGGCGGTTGGACCAGCAATTGCGGGATAAGGTCTTTGCGGAACACGGAACGCCGTTTGGAAATTTTGGTGGCGATTCGGACCAAAACAACGGCCATGGCGGCGCATACGGACCCGCCGGCCCGCCCAGCGCCGAGGACGAGGCGTTGCGGGTGCTGAACCTCGAACGGTCGGCGACCTTCCCCGAAATCAAGGCCCGCTACCGCGAACTGGCCAAAGCCAACCATCCAGACGCAAATGGGGGCGATAAAGCTGCTGAAGAACGTTTAAAGCGCATCAATCAGGCTTATACTATCCTCAAGGCAGGCCAAAGCCGCTAGATGCGGACTCACCGAGAGCGGGTCGCGAAGGGGTGGACTCACCCCCGTAGCGTTGATCCGCTCTAAAACAAAAAAGTTGGAGCATAATGCGGTTCCGCTTGATCGCATCATGCTCTAATCCCTGCCTATCCGGTTGACGCAGACACCCACTAGGTATAGTATTTTATAGAAAGTTGCTGGTCTGGCCAGCAATGCGTTGGAAATGGAGATCTGGGATGAATGCATCTGCCCCGAAGTTGATGGATGTTGAGCAACGCCC
>CAIZDL010000089.1 GCA_903931735.1 uncultured Rhodospirillales bacterium | reverse complement strand
ATTTCGGCTGCCATCGAGAAAGCCAGGGCAATGATCTTGCTCTGAATGCTGTCGTCCAGTTGCCAGCTACCTTTTACCGCATAGACACGGATGGTCTTGCGTGTGGCGAGAGCCAATATCTCCATGCATTCTAGCATACTGCGGCCCAGGCGCGAGAGTTCAGCGACAATGAGGGCGTCACCAACTTGCAAGTTCTCCAGCACCTGTGCGATCTGGCGTTCGCGCCAGGGTTTTCGCCCAGAGGCGATATCTTCGACAAAATGCACCTTGCCTAGATCGTGGTGATTGGCGAAGTGCAGGATATGGGGTCCGAGTAGCAACGGATACCGCTGGCGAATTCAATGTTGCCAATTAGTTCCCAATGTCGCTGACGCCACGGCTATGGAACCAAGCACCGAACCGGGATTGGGTGACCCTCTTGGTGCAAATTCTCCGGGCAGGTTTGATGCCAGGGAACACTGGTCAGGTGCGGCATCTGGACTCACCCGTGGGTGTGATGTTGAGCGAGTCAGCCGCTGGCCCTGTGTATAGAATCGGAGTCCATCCCCGCCCTTGACCTGTGCAGGATGGCCATGTCGCTTCAGCCTCAAGAGATTTCCCCGGTTCCCGAAGAAACTCGACGTGTTGCTCACGCAGCTTTTCCAAAAGGAAATATCTACGTTCGGATGCGTGATGAAATCGGCACGATCTTCGACGATCCAATGTTTGAGCCTGTGTTTCCGGCACGCGGTCAACCGGCGGACAGCCCTTGGCGTTTGGCCCTGATTACGGTGATGCAATTTGTAGAAGGTCTCTCCGATCGCCAGGCCGCTGAGGCGGTCCGTGGCCGGATCGACTGGAAATACGCCTTGAGCCTGGAGTTGACCAACCCTGGCGGCGACGCTTCTGTGCTGTGCGAGTTCCGCTCCCGTCTCATTGAGGGTGGTGTCGGGCCGGCTCTGTTGGAAACGATGCTGTCGAGGTTCAAGGAGCGCGGTCTGTTGAAGGCTCGTGGACAGCAACGCACGGACTCCACCCATGTCTTGGCCGCAATCCGTACCCTCAACCGATTGGAAAGCGTTGGCGAGACCTTGCGGGCGGCTTTGAACAGCCTGGCCACGGTGGCGCCGGATTGGCTGAGCAGCTTGGTTTCTCCTGACTGGTTCGAGCGATACGCTACCCGGATTGAGGAATACCGCCTGCCCAAGGGCGAGGTGGCGCGTATCGCTCTTGGCGAACGGATCGGGGCCGATGGTCATGTGCTCCTGGCCGCGGTTTACGAGCCGTCGGCACCGTCCTGGTTGCGTGAGCTGCCGGCCATCCAGGCCCTGCGACTGGCTTGGGTTCATCAGTATTTCGTCGAGGATGACGCCGTCCGATGGCGCAAAGCCGCCGATCTGCCGCCCGCCGGAACCCGTTTCGATAGTCCCTATGACACCGACGCTCGCTACGGCAACAAGCGCAGCACGACCTGGACTGGCTACAAGGTCCATGTCACCGAAACCTGCGACGCCGATGCCCCTCATCTGATCGTCCATGTCGAGACCACTCCGGCGCCGGTCACCGACAGCGACATGACGGCGCCGATCCATCAAGCCCTGGCGGACAAAGGGTTGGCCCCCACCACCCACCTTGCCGACGCCGGCTATGTCGATGCCGAGTTGCTGGTCATCAGCCAGACCAAACATAGTATCGAATTGCTTGGCCCCGTGCGTCCGGATGTCAGTTGGCAGGCCAAAGAGAACAAAGGCTTCGACATATCGGCGTTCGTTGTTGACTGGGAGGCTGGAACGGTGACATGCCCGATGGGCCAGACCAGCGTTGACTGGACGCCGACCCGAGATAACTGGGGAAACGATACTATCCACATCGGGTTTCATCGTAAAGCTTGTGCCGCCTGTCCCAGCCGCCCTCTCTGCACCCGAGCCAAATCCGACCCACGCGAGATCACCTTGCGGCCCCGCCCCCTGCATGAAGCCTTGCAGAACGTCCGCGCTCAGCAAGAAACCGACGCCTGGCGCGACCGATACGGCAAGAGAGCCGGAATCGAGGGCACGTTGTCCCAGGCCGTCCGCGCCTTCGGTTTGCGCCGATGTCGATATCTTGGTTTGGCCAAGACAACACTTCAGCACGTTTTCACCGCCATCGCCATCAACGTCGTCCGTGTGGACGCTTGGCTGACCGACCGCCCCATCGCCAAAACAAGGAGATCAGCCTTCGCTTCCCTCGCGCCCATGGCGGCATAGGGGAGCCAAACGAATTCGCCAGCGGTATCAGCAACGGAACAGAAAGTCCGGTTCAGTTTTTTTCGGATGCTATGTGTCGGATAACACATGATTTCCGACAAGGTGTCGAACCTGCCGTAGCGGGTCGTTTAAGGCCTCGAAAT
>CAIZDL010000088.1 GCA_903931735.1 uncultured Rhodospirillales bacterium | reverse complement strand
CCGCTCCGAGGCATCCTCCAGCCACAAAACATCGAACCGGCCGTGACGCTGGCCGCTCACGGTCAAGTGCCGGCCGACCAAAGCCACCGTGACATCAAGCTGAAAGCCCCGGCCATCGCGGTGCAATGCCTCAAACGCCGCGCGAAACCGGGCGGCGTCGGCCGGCGCGAAGGCGCTCGCAACCGCCTCGGGACGATCGATTCCGGTCACGCCCAGCGTCGGCGCAAAATCGTCCGCAACCATCGCCGGCCCCCGCCCCTCGGCCCCCGCGACCCAAGCACTCGCCGACGCCGGCGCGGTCGCCAGCACCGCGGCAAGCCGCAGACCCAGCTCGTGGGAGAGCGCGCGCTCGCAGGCAAGGCGCCGCCAAAGCCACCACACCGGCCCCGCCGCCAAAAATACCGCCAACGTGAAAATCAGAATCAGCCCGGTCACTGCTTGCACATGAACCCCCGGCCATCGTCCCAGCGACGGCACCTTTCCCCCTTATCCCCCAACCTGCGGCGATGAGCAACCCGATCAAAAAAACCGCCATTTCCGGGTTTACATAGCTCCCCGGCGTGCCAGTTTTACCGCCAACGACAAAACCGTGTTGACTTTAGGGCAGCGTTCGTCGTTTTGGTTTGCTCCACGGGCGAATCATGACGATGAGCCCTTGGTGATTCGACGCCTAACGCCAGTTGTCCGTAACCTCCGGGACGCCGCTGTTCGTCCTCATATTTGGCCCGCGCCATGACAGTTTGTTTTGCTTCAGTCGAGCCGGAACCGACGCCCGACGTTCTTCTGGCCACCCAGCCGCTCTACGAGCGGGTGAAACGTGTGATTCCGCCCATGGAGTGGCAGTTCCACGCGCCGCTGATCCACGAGATCAACCTGCTCAAGCAAGAGCGGGATGCGGTGGTGCTGGCCCACAACTACATGACGCCCGAGATCTACCACTGCGTCTCCGACATCGTTGGCGACTCGCTGGCTCTCGCTCGCAAGGCCGCGACGACCAGCGCCAAGGTCATCGTGCTGGCCGGCGTCCACTTCATGGCCGAAACCGCCAAGCTGCTGAACCCGGAAAAGACGGTGCTGATCCCCGATCTTGAAGCCGGGTGCTCGCTGGCCTCCTCGATCACCGGGGCCGACGTTCGCGCACTCCGGGAAAAATATCCCGGCGTGCCGGTGGTGGCCTATGTCAACACCTCGGCCGACGTAAAGGCCGAGACCGACATTTGCTGCACCTCGGGCAACGCCGTGGAGGTCGTGGAGTCGCTCGGGGTGCCCCGGGTGATCTTCCTGCCCGACCGCTACCTCGCAGCCTATGTCGCGACCCAGACCAAGGTGGAAATCATCCCCTGGGCCGGGCAATGCGAGGTTCACGAGCGCTTCACCGCCGCCGAGATCATGGATTACGTCAGCCATCATGCCGGCTTGGTGGTGCTCGCCCACCCCGAGTGCCCACCCGATGTGCTGAACGTCGCCGACTTTGTGGGCTCGACCGCGCGCATGGTCGATTACGTCCATCAACGCCAACCCAAAAAAGTGTTGATGGTCACCGAGTGCTCGATGAGCGATAATGTCGCGGTGGAATGCCCGAACGTTGAGTTCATCCGGCCCTGCAACCTCTGTCCGCACATGAAACGCATCACGCTGGCCAAAATCCGCGATTCTCTGCGCACACTCTCCCCGGCGGTGGAAATCGATCCGGCGATCGCCGAGCCGGCGCGCCGGGCGGTCGAGCGGATGATCGCGGTTGGCAAGTAGGAACATCGGCGATGAGCGCCCTCCACGACCAGGATTTCCCACTTTGGGCAGAGCAGCAAGCGGCGCTGCTCAAAGCCGGGAATTTCTGGCCCGTCACCGTCTCTGGCCCCCCCGCCTCTGACCCCCATAAAGGGTAAATAATGACTTGCGTCCGCGATGCTGAAATCGTCGTGGTCGGATCGGGATTGGCCGGACTCCTTACCGCCTTACGGCTCGCGCCCCGGCCGGTGACGCTCCTGACCAAAACACCGGGTCTGGCCAGCGGCTCCAGCGACCTTGCCCAAGGCGGCATCGCCGCTGCGGTCGGCGCGGATGACCTGCCCGCCGATCATACCGAAGACACCCTCGAGGCCGGCGCCGGGCTGTGCTGCGAGGCCATGGTGCGCCTGCTGGCCGAAGAAGGAGCACGCGAGGCCAAAGCCCTGATCGCCGAGGGCCTGCCCTTCGATCTGGACAGCACCGGCGTCCCCCTGCTCGGTCGTGAGGGCGCCCACCGGCGGCCACGCATTCTTCATGCCGGCGGCGACGCCACCGGTCATACGCTGGTCCAGGCATTGGTCGAAAAGGTCCGCGCCACGCCATCGATACAAGTGTTCGGGCGCGCGTTCGCACTGGACCTGGCCCTTGAAAACGGCCGGGTCACCGGGCTGTTTGCCAGCCACGAAGACCAAGGCATGGTGTTTCATCGCTGCGCTCGGGTGGTGCTGGCCACCGGCGGCATCGGCGGCATTTATCTGCGCACCACCAACCCGCTCGAAGCCACCGCCGACGGCCTCGCCATTGCGGCACGGGCCGGCGCCCGGCTCGGCGACCTGGAGTTCATGCAGTTTCATCCAACCGCGCTCGCGGTGCCCGGCACCGACAAGCCGATGCCACTGATGACCGAGGCACTGCGCGGCGAAGGCGCAACCCTGCTCGATAGCCGGGGCCACCGCTTTATGCCCGCCGAACATCCGCTGGCCGAACTGGCCCCGCGCGACATCTTGGCCCGCGCGGTGTGGCGGCGGCTCCAGGCTGGCGATACCGTCTCCCTCGACCTGCGCCCGGCGCTGGCAAAGGCCGGGCACGGGCGCTTTCCGACCGTACTCGCCTTTTGCAAAGACGCCGGATACGACGCCACCACCACCCCGGTGCCAATCGCGCCCGCCGCCCATTATCACATGGGCGGCATCGCAACCGATGCCGATGGCCGCACCTCGGTGCCCGGCCTGTGGGCCTGCGGCGAGGTCGCCTGTACCGGCGTTCATGGCGCCAACCGGCTAGCCAGCAATTCACTGCTCGAAGCCATCGTCTTTGCCCGCCGGGTTGCCGACGACTTGGCCCACTACCCCGCCCCAGCCACATTGGGTGGGCAGGCGCCCGACGCTCAAAGCCACACCGGAACCGGCTGCACCGCCCAGTTTCACGCCATTGCCCGCGCGCTGCGCCAGGCCATGTACGATCACGTCGCGCTCTGGCGCGATGGCGCCGGGCTTGGTCGCGCCGTCGCCCGGATCGACGCCCTCGCCCGCCAATTGAGCGCGCTGGGGCTGGCCGCCAACGCCGATCACGCCACCATCGAATGTTGGGGCGAGACCCGCAACCTGCTGCTGGCTGGCCGATTGGTCACCCACGCCGCGCTGTTGCGCCAGGAAAGCCGGGGCGCCCATTTCCGCGCCGATTTCCCCACCCCCTCCGAACCGCCCCTGCCGCGCCGGTTTTTAACCATCTCCGATCTCCCTATACCGATCTCCGACGATCTCGCACCCCCCCAGCCCTGACCTACCGCCCATAAGAGACGTTGCCCCATGAGAGACGTTGCCCCATGAGAGACGTTACCATGCCCCTCCGCTCGCCCATGCCGGTGCCGCCGCTCTATCCGCTGCTTTACGAACCGCTGATCCGCAGCGCTCTTGCGGAAGATTTGGGCCGGGCGGGGGACCTGACCACCGATGCCGTCGTCCCGGCCGATGCCCGCGCCCGCGCCCGGCTGGTGGCGCGCGGCCCGGGCTGCATCGCCGGGCTCGCAGTGGCGCTCGCAACCTTCAGGCTGCTCGACCCCGGCTTGCGCCTCACCCCCGCCCGGAGCTGCGGCGATAGCGTGGACGGCGGCACCACCCTCGCGCTGATCGAGGGCTCGGCGCGCTCGATCCTCACCGCCGAACGCACCGCCCTCAACTACCTCGGCCGACTTTCAGGCATCGCCACCGCCACGGCCGAAATTGTCGCACGGCTCCAGGGCCTTCCCACCCAAATCGTCTGCACCCGCAAGACCACTCCCGGCCTGCGCGCGCTGGAAAAACACGCGGTGCGCCTGGGTGGCGGCAGCAATCACCGCTTCGGACTCGACGACGCGGTGCTGATCAAAGACAACCATCTGGTGGTCGCGGGTGGCATCCGGCCCGCTGTGGAGCGCGCCCGCGCCCATGTCGGCCACATGGTCAAAATCGAAGTCGAGGTCGATACCCTGGCCCAACTGCGCGAGCTGATCGATCTCAAGGTCGACGCCGTGCTGCTCGACAACATGCCCCCTTTGATGCTGCGCGAGGCGGTGGCCCTGGTTGATGGCCGAATGATCACCGAAGCCTCGGGCGGCGTCACCCCCGAAACCGTGCGCGCCGTTGCCGAAGCCGGGGTGGACATGATCTCGCTCGGCTGGCTCACCCACTCGGTGAAAAATTTCGACGTGGCACTGGATTTCGAGGCGATCTGATGGCGCCCCTCACCCGGCCTATTCCAGCACCGGCATGGTCGGCCGGGGCGGTTCTGGGGGCCGCACTGCTGCTGGCCACCCCCGCGCTCTGGAATGGGTTTCCGCTGCTGTACTGGGACAGCGCCGACTACATCGCGATGCCCTTCACGCTGACCATGCCGCCTTTTCGCACCGCGACCTACGTGACGATAACCGCCTTTGGCAAACTCACCGGCACACTCTGGGCCGTCGTGGCGCTGCAAAGCCTGATTGTCGCCTGGGTGCTGCACGAGGTGGTCGATGCCTGCATCCCGGGAAAAGCACGGGTCGCGCTGGTGCCGCTGACCGGGCTGTTAACCCTGCTCACCGCCCTGCCCTGGTTCACCGGCCAGATCATGCCCGACGCCTTCACCGGCATCCTGACGCTCGGCTTCGGCGTGCTGGCGTTCGCTCCCCCGGGCACGGCGCCGGCCCGGCAAATCGCGCTGATTGCGGCCCTCACGGTGGCAACCGCCGTGCATACCTCCCACATCGCGCTGGGACTGGGATTGGTTATGGTGTTCCTGGCCCTCTCCGGGGCTGCCAGGCTTCGGGGCACGCGGAGCTGGCTCACCGCCAGGGTCGCCCGCCCCGCGCTCGTGGTGGCCCTGGGAACGGCCCTGGCGACAGGGGCCAACTGGTGGGTCACCGGACACACCTTCATCAACCAGCCGACCGGCAATTTGCTCTTGGCACGGTTGGTCCAGGACGGCATCGCCAAAAAATACCTCGATGCGGTATGCCCGACCGGAACCCTGCTCCGCCTTTGCCCCTACCGGGACCATCTGCCCGACTCGGCCAATGCGTTTCTCTGGCTTCCCGGGCCATTTTACGACATCGGCGGCTGGACGCCCGAAGTCCAGGCCGAGTCGAACCGAATCGTCGCCGGCTCGCTCGCCATGTTTCCGGGGGAGCACCTGAAAAACGCCGCCGCGCTGGCCTTGGCCCAACTGTTCGAGGTGAAAACCGGGGATGGCGTGATTCGACTCGATACCATCTACCTCAACGAGTCGGTCGAAAAGAACCCGTTCATCCCGAAAATTCTTGGCGCCCATTACCCGCAATCGTTGCCGGCCTATTGGCAAAGCCGCCAGCGCACGACGATTGATTTTGAGCCCCTCAACCGCATTCAGGTTCCGCTGGTGCTGGCCGGTTACCTTGCCGTCATCGGCCTCTTGGTCTGGGCACTGCGCCGCCACGACCGTCTCGCCGCCGGGCTGGCCATCACCACCGTGCTCGCCGTGCTCGGCAACGCCTTTGTCTGCGGCGCGCTCTCCAACCCCAACAACCGCTATCAGGCCCGTATCGCCTGGACCTGCCTGGTGGTCGCCGGCCTTGGCGCCGCCCGGTTACGCCGAGATCAGGGGGTTACCAAAGGCGGCGGCGCGCGATCCCTCGGGCTTGGTTCCTCGTCCCAACCATAGGCGGCGCGGACGATGAACAGGGGCCGGCCCTTGACCTCGGCAAACACCCGGCCGAGATAATCGCCGATCACCCCCAGCGCCAACAACTGGATACCGCCAAGAAAGAGGATGGTCACGAGCAGCGACTCGTAGCCAGGAATGTCGGCGCCCCAAATCAGCGTCCGCACCACCCGGTATATGCCGTAAAAAAAGGCCAGCAGCGATACCGCAAGGCCAATCAGCCCGCCCACCCGCAACGGAAAGGTGGAAAACGCGGTCAGCCCATCCAGCGACAGGCGCAGCAGCTTAACAAACCCCCAGCGGCTATCCCCGGCCACCCGCTCGCCCTGGTGATAGGGAATCGAGGTCTGGCGGAAGCCGATCCAGGCAAAAATGCCCTTCATGAAGCGGGTCCGCTCGGGCATCCGGTTGATGATATCGACCACCCGCCGGTCCATCAGCCGAAAATCGCCGGCCTCGCGCGGCAATTTTACATCCGACATATGATCAAACAGCCAATAGAAAACTTTGGCCGAAATCCGGTGACCGAAACTCTGGCCGGTGCGGCAGTCGCGCACCGCGATCACAACGTCAAACCCCTCCAGCCACTTGGCGAGCAACTCGCCAATGAGTTCGGGCGGGTGCTGAAGATCGGCGTCCATCGGCACCACGGCATCGCCCTGGACGTAAGCCAGCCCGGCCGACAGCGCCAATTCCTTGCCGAAATTGCGGGAAAGCTCAACCACCCGCACCCGCGCATCGCGCTCCCGCACGGCCAGCAGGCGGGCCATGGTGTCGTCGCGGCTGCCGTCGTTGACGCAGACCACCTCCCAGGCAATTTCCAGCCCGTCGAGCACCGGGATCAAACGCTCAAACAACGCCCCGACGCTGGCCCCTTCGTTAAAAAACGGAATCACCACCGACAACAACGGCCCCGGCGCGCAGGAAGCCGCGTCCTGCCGATGAGGCGCCAGGGAAAACGGCCGGTAGGGATCGGGAAAAGACATGAAGCAGGTCATCCGGTGAAGACGCCGGCCAGCACCGGGCGGGCCCCGGCGGTGATGGCATCAAAGATACGTCCATTCGGGACATCCCGATTAGGATCGTTTACAACACACCTCACCGCCGGGCAACACCCGCTATTAACGATTGCGTCCTGATTTCAGGAAGGAGTAATACCAGCGCGCAAAAAGATTGACACATCGGTGCGCTGGTATCCCGCCGCGACCGCGGCGGCGCGCCACGTGGCGCGGAAGTCCTGATGAGTCAGGACTTCAATAAGATGGTATAACTCACCGGCCAGCCTCAGCCCCACCTCGCCCGGACTCCAGCGCCCAACCATGATCATGTCCCCGATCACGCCCACCGACCTTGGCCGAATTTTGGCGGAGTTCGCCCGCCGGCTCGACGGCCACCCCCGCGCAGCCGCAGCGTTTGCGCGCATCCGGGCAACATGGCCGGTGATGCCGGGCTCCGTCGACACCCCGGCTCAGCGCATCAGCGCCATGCGTCTGGCGGAGGCCTTTGGCATCGGCACCCTCGACGAGGAACCTGAGCGCGCCTTCAGTTGGGATGGCGCGGTTATCCGCTGGCGCACCGAGGCCTCGGTCACGGTGCACGAGGTTGCGCACTGGCAGCTCTGCGCCCCCGAGCGGCGCGCCCTGCCCGATTTTGGCCTTGGCGCCGGCCCGGAGTCGGGGCTGAAAGACATCGCCGATGCCGCCCTTGCGGTCAGCTCCGAGCAACTGGAACATGAAGAGGTGCTCACCTCGCTGCTGGGCATTTTATGGGAAGCCGAGCTGGGCCAGCCCGCCATCCTGGCCTTTTTGGAGCAAAACTGGCTGGAAGGCCCGGAACGCCCCTCAACCCTGGCGTTTTTCACGACCAGCCTCGATGAGCTTCACCAGCGGGGGGTGATCGGCCGGGACGGCCGCCCCGTTTTTCCGCCCGGACCACCCCCGGGACCCTCGCCGGAAGGTTTTTCCGAGTAAAATTCGCCATCAGCCGCGATAGGCCCCCATGCGACCTTGCTATGAGAGCATGGTCACATGCTATGACAGCGCCGGTCCAATGGCTAGCATGGATGCGGCGATGAGCACTCTTACCCTCAATTTTGGCCTCGGATTCGCGGATATCCACGAGCCGGCCGGTCTCGCCCGCCTCGACCGCGCGTTTGTCGCCCATCTGTCCGAGGCCGACAACGCCCTGGCCGGGCGCCTATTGGCGGGCCGCTGCTTTCCCGATGGCCTCGACACCAAGGCCGAAAGCCAGTTGCTCCTCGATCTTGCCGCCCATCTCGAAGATTTCGTCGGCCTGCTGTTTGGCGTCGGCGCCGATATCGCGGCCCTCGCCGGCCGCTATCACGATCTGGCGCCGCTTTACGCCTGCAAACGCCTCTTTGTGCAGCGCCGCGTCGCCAAAGCCTTCAAGCCCGAGCAGGCAACGGCTCTTGATGGCGACAGCCTGGGCGCCTCCCTCCGCGCCCTGATCGGCGAAACCTTCACCGAGCTGGAGTTTGCCCGCGCGGTAACCGCCTGGGGCGCCGACGAAGCCGCCAACGCCGAACCGCTCGCCCTGGCCGAACGCTACGCCGCCTGGGCGCTCCACGCGCCTGCGGGCCGCGCCCGCCACGGCCGGGGCATTTTGTTCCGCCTGCCGGCAAAGCCCGACCCGGCACGGCTGGTCCCGGTGGAAACCATCGAGGTCGACGGCGCCGCCGCCATGCGCCTGCCCGAACACCACCAGCGCGCGCGGGCAGGCTTCGACCTCACCGACCAGGGCACCGACCTTGCAGGCGCGCTCGATCAGGCCAATTACTGCATCTGGTGCCACCATCAGGGCAAAGACAGTTGCTCGAAGGGGCTGGCCGACCGCAAGACCGGAGCTTTCCAGAAAAGCCCGTTTGGCGTGCCGCTCAATGGCTGCCCGCTTGAAGAAAAAATTTCCGAGATGCATTCGGCGATGGTCGCGGGCCAACCGCTGGCTGCGCTTGCGATCGCGATGATCGATAATCCGCTGGTCGCCGGCACCGGTCACCGGATTTGCAACGATTGCATGAAGGCGTGCATCTTTCAAAAGCAGCAACCGGTCGACATCCCCCAGGCCGAGACCCGAAATCTCAAAGAAATCCTGCACCTGCCCTGGGGCTTTGAGATCTACAGCCTGCTTAGCCGCTGGAACCCGCTCAACCTGCGCCGCCCGCTCGCCCGCAGCACCACCAACTACAAGGTGCTGGTGGTCGGGCTGGGGCCAGCCGGCTACACGCTCTCTCACTACCTGCTCAACGAAGGCCATACCGTGGTTGGCGTGGACGGGCTCAAGATCGAGCCGCTGCCGGCCGATCTTTCCGGGGTGCTGCCCTCGGGCGAGCGGGTCCAGTTCCGCCCGATCCGCAAAATCGAAGACCTTTACGACCGGCTCGATGAGCGGGTAATGGCCGGCTTTGGCGGCGTCGCCGAATATGGCATCACCGTGCGCTGGAACAAAAACTTCCTCAAAATCATCCGCCTGCTGCTGGAACGGCGGGCCACCATGAACATTGTCGGCGGCGTCCGCTTCGGCGGCACCATGACCATCGAAGACGCCTTTGCCGCCGGCTTCGACCACATCGCGCTCTGCGCCGGGGCCGGACGGCCGACCGTCATCCCGATGAAGAACGGCCTCGCCCGGGGCGTGCGCCAAGCATCCGACTTTTTGATGGCCCTGCAACTCACCGGCGCCGCAAAGGCCGAGTCGCTGGCCAACCTCACGGTGCGGCTGCCGATCGTGGTGGTTGGCGGCGGGCTGACCGCCATCGATACCGCCACCGAGTCGCTGGCCTACTATCCGATCCAGGTCGAAAAATTCCTCAGCCGCTACGATATCCTGGTGGCCGAACTCGGCAAAGACGCCGTGGGCGCCCGCTGGACCGAAGAAGAACGCACCGTCGCCGCCGAGTTCATGGACCATGCCCGCACCATTCGGGCCGAACGCGCCGCCGCCGCTGCCGAAAACCGCGCCCCCCGGATTCAGGCGCTCCTTGATGGGTGGGGCGGCTCGACTGTCGCCTACCGGCGCCGCCTGATCGACTCGCCAAGCTATACCCTCAACCACGAAGAAGTGGCCCTGGCCATGGAGGAAGGGATCCGCTTCGTCGAGTTGGTGACGCCGACCGAAGTGGTAACCGACCGTTACGGCCATGCCGAAGCATTACGCCTCAAAGCCACCGATGGCCGCGAAATCACCCTCCCCGCCCGCACCGTGCTGGTGGCTGCGGGAACCCAGCCCAACACCGTGCTGGCACGCGAAACGCCCGGCGTCCTTCAGCTCGACGGCAAATATTATCGGGCGCTCGATGAAAACGGCAATCACGTCCGCCCCGATGCCTCGCCAAAGCCGTCCAAAGTCGCGGTGCTGACCACTGAAACCACCGACGGCCGCTGCATTTCGTTTTTTGGCGATTTGCACCCCTCGTTTGCCGGTAACGTCGTGCGCGCCATGGCCGGGGCCCGCAAGGGCTTTCCGGTGGTCTGCCGAACGCTGGCCCGGCGCGAGCCGACGCCGGTTCCGCCCACCGAGTTGGTCACCGCGCTCAACCGCGAGCTTCGACCCGTGGTCCACGAGGTGAACCGTCTGACCCCGAACATTATCGAGGTGGTGGTGCGGGCGCCGCGCGCAGCCCTCGCCTTCCAACCCGGCCAGTTCTACCGGTTGCAAAATTTCGAGGCGCTGGCGCCGCTGGTCGAAGGGCCGGTGTTTGAAGCGACCACGCTCGCCATGGAGGGCCTCGCCCTTACCGGCGCCTGGGTCGATAAGGAAAGAGGCCTGCTCTCGACCATCGTGCTGGAAATGGGCGGTTCATCCAACCTCTGCGCGCTGCTGAAACAGGGCGAGCCGGTGGTGCTGATGGGGCCAACCGGCACCCAGACCGAAATTCCCGAGGGGGAAACGGTGTGCCTGGTTGGCGGCGGACTGGGGAACGCCGTGCTGTTCTCCATCGGGCAGGCGATGCGGGCGCGGGGCTGCCGGGTGATCTATTTTGCCGGCTACAAGGGCTTGGTCGACCGCTTCAAGGTTGCCCAAATCGAGGCCGCCGCCGATCTGGTGGTTTGGTGCTGCGACGAGGCGCCCGGCTTCACCCCCGGCCGGCCGGGCGACCGCAGCTATGTCGGCAACATCGTGCAAGCGATTCATGCCTATGCCAGCGGCGCGCTGGGCGAGCCCGAAATTCCGCTGGCCGACGTGGAACGGGTGATCGCCATTGGCTCCGACCGCATGATGGCTGCGGTGGGCGAGGCCCGGCACAGCCTGCTCCGGCCGTTCCTCAACCCCGATCATCAAGCGATTGGCTCGATCAATTCGCCAATGCAGTGCATGATGAAGGAAATTTGCGCCCAGTGCCTCCAGCTTCACCGCGACCCGATCGACGGCCAGGAAACCGTGGTTTTTACCTGCTACAACCAGGACCAACCGCTGGACGTGGTGGATTTCCGCAATCTGCGCGAGCGGCTGGGCCAAAACGGCACCCACGAAAAACTCACCGCCCAATGGATCGAGCATTGCCTCAACCGGGCAGCGTTCAAACGCATCATCGTGTGATCAGGCGCCGGGCGGTATAGGGAATTTCCCCCATAATTTAGCGCAATGGACTTGACAGAAGCGCTTGGTTCGCGGCACCTGATCCCTGCCTGCGACCGGCACTGGAGTTCGCCGCGTTGACCTATGATCCGACCAGCTATACCCAAACCCAGGAAATCGGCTTTTTTGAGCGGGTCGGCGGCTCGCTGATCGGAATCCCGATTGGCATCTTGCTGATCTTCTTCCCGATCTCGCTGCTGTGGTGGAACGAGGGGCGCAACGTCGAGACTCAGCAGGCCATCGATATCGCGATCGCCCGCGTGGTTACCGTGCCGCCCGCCCCGCTATCACCCGGCAACGAAGGCAAACTGGTCCACGTCATTGGCACCGCCACGGCGTCCGGGGTCACCGATAACGCCATGGGAGCAACCCTCCCCAGCTTTTTGCTGGTTGAGCGCTTGGTTGAAATGTACCAGTGGCGCGAGAAAAAGAGCCAGAGGACAAAAGACAATTGGGGAGGCAGCCAAACCGTTACCACCTCCTACGATTACGAAAAGGTCTGGAGTTCGTCGGGCCAGGATTCGCGCTATTTCAAGATCCCGAAGGGCCACACCAACCCGCCGATGCTGCTCACTTCGGCGCTGATTCCGGCGGACGACGCCAAACTCGGCGCCTTCCGGCTCGGGCCGACCACCTTGGCCGCGCTCACCCGCACCACCCTGCTGCACGACGGCGACTCGACCGCTTTCGAGTTTGGCGATAGCTGGATGCCCGACGGATTCCAGCATATCCGGCCGGAACGCACGCCGCCCGGGTATCGCACCGGCGCCGATGGCGGCCTCTATCGCGGCGATAATCCGCGCGACCCGGCGGTGGGCGACGTGCGCGTGTCCTATGTCGGCGTTCCGGCCGGCAAAACACTCACCATCGTCGCCAAACAAAGTGGTGAAGGCTTCACCGATTATCCGGTCGCGCGGGGCTACACCATCCAGTTGGCCGGAGTGGGCGAACACAGCGCCGAATCGCTGCTCGATGATCAGGCGGCGCGCGAGTCGCTGCTCACCTGGCTCATGCGCCTGGGCGGCGTTTTGCTGATGTGGATCGGCTTCATGCTGCTTTTGGGGCCGCTTTCGGCACTGGTCAGCATTGTGCCGGTCCTTGGAACCCTGGCCGAAGGGGTGACCGCCGCCGCCAGCTTTTTGCTCGCCCTGATCGTGGGAATGCTCACCATCGCCATCGCGTGGCTGATGGTCCACCCGCTCTATTCGATCATGATGATTGTGCTGGCGCTCCTGATCGGCGGCGGCTTCTTCTACCTCCGGCGTGCCTAGAGCCCCCTCCCATGCCAAGCCCCGCACCACGCCCCGCCCCCGACCCTCCCAGCACCGCCCGCGTTCGTCGCATCGCGCTGGTGATGTGGATGGCTGCGGGCTTGGCGCTGGGGCCCCTAACCGCCCCACCCGCCGCTTACGGCGCCGAGCCAGCGTCATCCAGCGCCGCAAAATCGCAATCAGGAGGTGACCGGGCGGGGGTTGACCGGGGGCTGGTGCTCCTTGGCTGCATGGCCGGGTTTGCCGTTGGCACCGTGTCGCTGGTGCTGCCACCAACATCGGCCTGGGTTGCGGCCGGGGTTTGGGCTGGCGGCTTTGGCACCATGATCATGCGCGCCGGATTCGGCTGCATCTATGGCGGGTTGGGTGGCGCTGTCGCCTCAATGGCACGAAACTTCGTGCGCTGGATCGATGCCGGCTGGAAATCCTGGAAAGGGCGGCCCGAGCCCAAGCCCCTGGCCATCGAAGCGCCCAGCGCAAGCTGAACCGACCTCTCGCCTTTGTTTTTAGAACGGATCAACGCTACGGGGTGAGCCCACCTCTTCGCGACCCGCTCTAACGCCGCAAGCGCTTGCCATGGTTATCGGCGAGCAGGGTCGCTGCATGCTCGGCCTGTCCAACATGCTTGAACACCCGGCGATCGAGGGCCCGGAAATCACCATCGGCCGCGAAAAACACAAAGCCGCCCGGCTCAGCCACAACAATTCCGGCAGACTTGCCCCGAACCTCGATAGCGAACGCCTGCGTTGCGGCCATTCCGTTGCCCATACCTGCTGCGCCACCTATGGCGTTTCTCCCACACCGCCAGTGTTTTTCCCCGGCGTTTGCGGCTTGATCTTCGCCATGCCCCGTCCCATTGTCAATCATCCCCAACGATATAATGTGCGGCCTCTAGTCGCCGCCACTGAGCCTAAATTTGTGCAGCGCAACATAGCCTTCGCTGAACTCAGCCCCCTCCCCCCTGAAGGGGCTCTCCGCCATGCCTCCATTGAGGCTTTCATATCACAGGTCGGGGCGAAAGCCGTGCAGAACAAAACTTTGCCTATCCAACAGTTGCCGCAATGCAATATTGACGTTGAGCGCAACAGCGCATATCTGCTTATCAACGTTTCTACGGGATGATGGGTGTTATGGGCACGTATCGCCAGCTACTCAATACAGAAGGGCCCCGCTATCAGGAGCACCTGCTGCGCCTGGACAGCGAATCCAGCTACGCCCGTTTTTCCGCTATAACCAGCGATGAGGTTATTGGCCGTTACTGCCAAAATATCGATTGGCGCACATCCAAAATTATTGGATTTTTCCATGATGGCGTCCTGCGCGGGGCGGCGGAAATTCGCTACGATCTGCGGCCTTTGCCCGATCAGGCCGAGTTAGCCTTCAGCGTCGAAAAGGATTTTCAAAATAGCCGGGTCGGCACCAGCCTCATGGTCCGGGCGCTCCTCACCTTGCGCAACCGTGCCGTGAGTAAGGCGCACATCGTTTGCCTGCTCGGCAATAGGCGGATGCAAAAGCTGGCGCTCCGATATCGGGCTAATTTCAAGGCCCATCTGGGCGATGTTTTCTTGACGATCGATGTCCCTTACGGCGACATTTCCAGCCTGCTGGCCGAATTGGTCGACGGGTATCTGGGGTGGATGAATGCGGGCATCGACATGGTATTGGGACCAAAAGAGCGCTCTCCCCTGTTTGAACGGAGCCCGCCGCCCACAGTGCCCCTCACCACCACCACCCAGCAACAACTGCCCCGCTAGGCCCCGCTTCCGGCCGCTTCAAGCACTGGCGCTTGCGTGTTGGCTCGTGTTTTCGGTGATCGCTGCCCCGCCGCCGGCCCAGGCTCAGGAGCTAAGCGAGGAGAGCTACGCGGCACAGGTCAGCTCGTGGCGCCGGGTGCTCGATAAGGCCGCCTCGTCGCTGCTGCGCACCAACCTCTCTGAGGCCGATTACGAGGCGTTGCACACCGCGCTTGGGCTTGCGTTCAACCAAGCCCACAAAGCCAGCGCGGAGGCGGCCGAGATGGTCAGCACCACGCAACATCTGCTGGAAGCGCTGGGCAAGGCCCCGGCCGACGATGGCCCCGCCGAATCCCCCGCCGTTGCCGCCGAGCGTGAGCGCCTCGACGCGCTGGTCGTTCGCATCGATGGCCGAATGCGTCAAGCCGATCTGGTCGCGATCCGAGCCGATATTCTGCTGCGCACCGCCAACGACCGCCGGATTACCCAGTTTGCCAACACCCTGTTCTTGCGCGGCGTTTCGCCCATAGCGCCAGAAACCTTCGCCCAATTACCGGTTCAAACCCAGTTCGTGCGCGACCGGGTGGCCGATGGGCTCAGCGCCGCCGCCAAGGCCGGCGTGCCCGGCCGCGACCAGGCCATCCCGCTTGGCGCGCTTTCGGTGCTGGCGCTGCTTACCGGCTGGCTCGCGCGGCGCAATGTGGTCCGCCGCTTCGGGCAACGCCTGGATATTTCCGCCCCCACGTTTCGCCAGCGCGCATCGGCGGCGGCGGTGGAGGCGCTGGGCGGCGCACTCACCCCGTCCCTGCTCGTCGCCGCCGCTGCTTATGTATTGTTCAGCGCGCTCAGCCCGATTTATGAGGCGGGAGCGCTCCGGGCGATCACCCAATCGGTGGCCGGCGGGCTGGTGTTCTTTTTCATCACCGCCAATCTTGGGTGGGCGCTGCTGGCCCCAAAGCGCCCCGCTTGGCGCCTGCTCAGCATCGACGACGGCGCGGCGCGGAGCCTCGCGCGACGGTTGCTATTCTGTGCGGGGGCACTCGCGATCTCCGAGGCCACTCTTGCCTTTCTCGAAACCGCCCTGGTGGCGCCGGAGCTTCACGCCGTAACCAGCACAGGCGCCAAACTGTTAGGCGCCCTGGTGCTGCTGGCCGTGCTGCTCCCCAACCGGGTCTGGGCCTGCCGGGCCGAGGCTGCCGCAAGCCGTGGTGAAAACTCGAACGATAACGGCGGCGAGGGCGGGGGCGGGGCCGAGTCTGGGGTCGAGCCCCGGCCTTTCCTTGCTCCACGCCTGCGAATCTTGACCGGGCTACTGGCGGTGGCCGTGGCGGCGCTGGCGCTGTTGCGCTTCCACAATCTTGGGCTTTACATCGCCGAAATGATGCTGGCAACGGTGGCAATCGCGGGCCTGCTGCTGCTGCTGCGGGGCATCGGCCATGAGCTGGTAACGCTCATGGCCACCTACCCCGTCGGCGGGCTGGCACGGGTGCGGCGGACGCTGCTGCCCACCGAACAGGACATAAAGATTTTTCTGTGGGTCGCGGCGGGGCTGGTCGACCTGACACTGGTGGTGGTTGGTCTCACGCTGCTGCTCCCAATCAGCGGCATCGCCTGGACCGAGCTGGTCGCGCTGGCGAACCTGATCATGCGCGGGGTCAAGATTGGCGACGTGACCCTTTCGCCGGCCGACATCGCCACCGCAGCCCTGCTGGTGGTTGGCATCATGGCGGCCACCCGCTTTTTCCAGCGTACGCTCGACGACCGGGTGCTGGAGCATTTGCCGGTGGACCGAGGCGTACGCCATTCGATCCGCACCGGAATTGGGTATGTCGGGGCGCTCGCGGCAATCATCACCGGGGTTGGCGCCCTGGGGCTCAGCCTTTCCAACTTGGCGCTGATCGCGGGCGCCCTTTCCGTTGGCATCGGCTTTGGCCTCCAGGCCATCGTCTCCAACTTCGTCGCGGGGTTAATCCTGCTGGTCGAGCGGCCGATCAAGGTTGGCGACTGGATCGTGATCGGCGACTTTGAAGGCGTGGTCAAACGCATTTCAGTGCGCGCGACCGAGGTTCAAACCTTCCAGTTCGCGTCGGTGATCATCCCCAATTCCGAGCTGATCTCCAAAGCGGTCAAGAACTGGACCTACAAAGACAAGGTGGGCCGCATCGACATACCCGTCGGTGTCGCCTATGAGGCCGACCTCGACCGGGTGCGGGAGCTTTTGATCGCCTGCGCCCACGCTGTTCCCCGCGTCACGCTCCAGCCACCGCCCCGAGTCGAATTCCGCGCCTTCGCTCCCGGCTATCTGGCCCTGGAGCTGCGCTGTTTCGTCGCCGAGGTCAACACCTACCACGCCATCGCCACCGACCTGCGCTTCGCCATCCTCAAAGCGTTCCGCGAGGCCGGGATCGAAATGCCCAGCGCCAAGTTGCCACCTGCGCCCTAACGCCCCCCGCGTTCGTTACCCCCCAACCGTTTGCTAACCATAAAGACCGACGCATGGTTGACTACAAAATCACCACCACCAAGGCGTTTACCGTCCTCTATCTCAGCGGGAGCCTGTCCCACCCCGACCATGCGACCTTTGCCAAAATTATTACCGAAATCGCCCATGGCGGAGACCGCCATGTCATACTCGATGTTGGTCACCTGACATACATCGATGCATCGGGCTTTGGAATGCTGATCGTGGCTCAGGAGGTCACCACCAAAAATGGTGGCGAGTTTCGCATCCGCCATGCCTCGGCCCAATTCAAGGAGCTTGGCGAGCGCATCCACACCAGCCAAATAATGAAGATCAGTTAGCCATCCCGCACGGCGCATCGATGCCGCTTTGGCGAAGCTGGCCCAGTAACAAATCCAGCAGCCGATCCAGCCCCTCTTGGTTCGCCGCTTCGGCGCGGGCCACCAAAACATCCTGGGTGTTGGAAGCGCGCAGCAACCACCAGCCATCGGCCGTTTTAACCCGAACACCATCGATATCGGTAACGTTGGCGCCCTCGGCATCCAGCCGCGCCCGAACCTCGCCGACCACGGCAAACTTTCGCTCCTCGCTGACCTGAAAGCGAATTTCCGGCGTGTTGATCACCGCAGGCAGACGATCCCGCAGCGTCGCGAGCGACACCCCCGCATCCGAAACCAACGATAGCAAACGCAGAGCGCAATAAAGAGCGTCGTCGAAGCCATACCACCGGTCGGCGAAAAAGATATGGCCACTCATCTCACCCGCCAAAGGCGAGCCGGTTTCGGCCATTTTAGCCTTCAGCAGCGAGTGCCCGGTCTTCCACATCAATGGCCGCCCCCCCAAGCGGGCCACCTCGTCGAACAGGGTCTCGCTGGATTTCACATCGGCGATGATGGTGCCGCCCGGGTAGCGCGTGAGCACCTCAGCCGCATAAAGCGCCAGCAATTGGTCGCCCCAAACAATCCGGCCAAGGTGGTCAATCGCGCCGATACGGTCGCCGTCGCCATCGAATCCAACCCCGAAATCACAGCCCTGTTCGGCCACCACCCGCTGTAAATCCACCAGATTTTCCGGCACCGTCGGGTCGGGGTGATGGTTGGGAAAGCTACCGTCGATGGTGTCGAACAGCAAAAAATGCTCCCCCGGCAACCGCGCAGTCAGACGACGCATGATTTCGCCTGTCGCCCCGTTGCCGGCATCCCACGCCACCTTGAGCGGCTTCACCCCGGCGAAGTCGCGCGCCAGACGGTCGACATACACAGCCCGAAGGTCGATATCCAAGGCACTGCCAACGCCGGTGGCATAATCGCCGGCCCCGGCAATCCGCCCCAAATCCTGAATGTCCTGCCCATAAAATGGTCGCTTGCCCAGCACCATTTTAATGCCGTTGTAGCTGGGCGGATTGTGCGAGCCGGTGATCATCACGCCGCCATCGGCGCCGCGCTCGCAGGCGGCATAATAGAGCATCGGGGTCGGCCCCAGCCCAATCCGCTCGACCGCAAGGCCGCAACTGACCAGCCCCTCGACCAAAGCCGCTTCCAACGCCGGGGAACTGAGCCGCCCGTCATACCCGACACACACCAGACTGCCGCCATCCCGCACCACCACCGTGCCAAAAGCCCGCCCGACGGCACGAAGATCGGCCTCGGTCAGCGTCTCGCCCACAATGCCGCGAATGTCATACTCACGCAAAACGGTGGGGTGAAACCGGTGACGATGATCACCCCCAGGCGGGCAAGCGCTCACTGATCGGCCTCCTCCGCCGGCAGATGGCCCTTGCGCGGCCGTCCGATCGACGAATAATGGAACCCGGCGGCGGCGACTTCATCGGGGTTATAGACATTGCGCAAATCGACAACCACCAGCCCCTTCATCGCCTTGCGCATCCGCCCGAAATCGAGGGCGCGGAACTCGTTCCACTCGGTGAGCACGGTGGCGGCATCGGCGCCAGACAGCGCGTCATACGCATCCCGACACCACTCGATGCCGGTCAACAGCTTGCGGGCCTCCTCCATACCTTCCGGGTCGTAGGCCCGAATTCGCGCCCCGGCGGCCTGAAGCGCGGGCACGATTTCCAGCGCCGGGGCATCCCGCATGTCGTCGGTGTTTGGCTTGAAGGTCACCCCGAGCACACCGATGGTTTTGCCCGCCACCGAGCCACCGCAAGCGGTGATGATACGCTCGGCCATCTGCTTCTTGCGTCGGTCGTTCACTTCGACGACCGCCTCGACGATCCGGGCCGGCGCCCCGGCCTTGCGCGCGGTTTGCACCAGCGCCATGGTGTCTTTGGGGAAGCACGAACCGCCATAGCCCGGGCCGGGATGGAGAAATTTTTTGCCGATGCGACCATCGAGACCAATGCCGCGCGCAACATCGTGAACGTCGGCGCCGACCTTCTCGCACAAGTCGGCGATCTCGTTAATAAACGTGATCTTGGTGGCAAGAAAAGCGTTGGCGGCGTACTTGGTCAACTCCGCTGTTTCAACCGAGGTCATGACAATCGGCGTCTCGATCAGGTAAAGCGGCCGGTAAAGCCGCCGCATGGTCTCCCGCGCCCGCTCGGACTCAGCGCCGATCACCACCCGGTCCGGGCGCATGAAGTCGTTGATCGCCGACCCCTCACGCAAGAACTCGGGGTTGGAGGCGATATCGAAATCTACGTCGGGCCGGGTGCGGCGGACGATGGCTTCCACCTCCCGCCCGGTGCCCACCGGCACCGTCGATTTGGTCACCACCACGGTGTAGCCGTCCAGCCCACGGGCCAATTCCTCGGCGACGCCATAAACATAGCGCAAATCGGCCGCCCCATCTTCCGGCCGGGTTGGGGTGCCAACGGCGATAAACACCGCATCGGCCCCCGCCACCGCACCCGCGAGGTTCGTGGTAAAGGACAACCGGTCCGCGTTGACATTCTTCAACACCAAGTCATCCAGCCCGGGCTCATAGATCGGCATTTTGCCGTCTTTCAAGCGCGCGATCTTCTCGGCATCCTTGTCGACGCACACGGTGGTGACGCCAAATTCGGAAAAACAAGCGCCAGACACCAGCCCGACATACCCGGTTCCGATCACTGCGATGCGCATTTTTCCCCCTTGCCAGAGCGACCCCGGTTAGGACGCATACTTTTTCAAAAGCTCGCGCACCTTGTCGGCCATGTCGGGCCGAGTCAAGGCGTGGGCAATGGTGGCCTCAAGAAAACCAACCTTGCCGCCGCAATCATATCGAATGCCCTCGAAGCGCAAACCGTGAAACGGCTGCCGGCCGATCAACTTCGCCATAGAGTCCGTCAACTGAATCTCACCGCCCGCACCGCGTTCGCGGAGCGACAGGATATCCATGACCTCGGGCTGAAGAATATAGCGCCCGATGATTGACAAGGTAGACGGCGCCTCCTCGGATTTTGGCTTTTCAACCATCCCATCAACCACCACCAGCCGGCCATCATCGTGACCGACCTTGAGAATGCCATACCGGTTGGTCTGTTCGCGCGGCACATCCTCCACCGCAACGATGTTGCCACCAACCTCCTGATAGGCCTCAACCATCTGCTTGAGGCATGGCTTTTCCGCCAGCACATAATCATCGGGCAGAATGATCGCGAACGGATCATTGCCGATCACGGCCCGCGCGCACCACACCGCATGGCCCAGCCCCAACGGCTGCTGCTGACGGGTGTAAAAGAGCTTGCCCGGCGAAATCTCGGTCTGCCGAACCGCAGCCAGCCCCTCGGTGTTGCCGCGAGCCTCAAGAAAGCCATTCAACTCGTTATCGGCGTCAAAATGGTCTTCAATCGCCCGCTTGCCCCCGCCGGTGACGAAAACAAATTCCTCGATCCCGGCCTCGCGCGCCTCATCAACCGCGTGCTGAAGCAGGGGCTTGTCGACCAACGGCAGCATTTCCTTTGGAATTGCTTTGGTCGCGGGCAAAAAACGTGTTCCGAGCCCAGCTACCGGAAACACCGCCTTGCGTACAGGTTTTCTCATGGAGGTCTCTTCAGGATGAAGCGGGAAGGAGCAGGAAGCTACCGGCGCCATGGTCGATGGGGGGACTTATCCCAAGGGGTTATTGCCACAACCAACGGCGCATGTGCAACCCTTGCCACAATAACAACCAGAAATGCCGATTATTCCCCTAGGATTTCAAGAGCAGGTCGCGGGCCTGATTGAGCTTGGCCGCAAGCCACGTCGAGCCGCCATGATCGGGATGAACCCGCAGCATCAGCCGCCGATGCGCGTCGCGGATATCCTCCGGGCTCGCGCCATGGGCAAGGCCAAGAACCCGCAACGCCTCCTCCTCGGTCATCGACGCTCCCCGGCCGAGGCCCGGGCCGGCACCGCCCTCGGCACCCTTTTCGGCCCGCTCGCGCCACTCGGGGCCAAACCTACGATCAAGCCACGCTTCAAGCACCGGCAACGCTTCCGGGTCTTCGCTCCGGCACTCGACCAGCAACGCATCAAGCTCCTCGGGGCTCAACAGGTCAAGCCGCCGCCCTTGAAACCGGCCGGCCACCACCTCCCCGGCGAACTGGCCACTATCGTGGTCGAGGGTCATGCGCAGGAGCTTGGTCTCGATCCGCGATTCCCGGCCGGGCGAGGCCCCGCCCCTCGGGCCACGCCACCACCCCCGGCGCATCAGCCACGGCACCCCAAGGATCAACCCGGTCAGCAGCAAGCCTTCCCGACCGGAAAGGACCAGCAGCACCCCGACCAAAATGGCCGCCGCAGCCCCCGTTGCGCGCAGAATCTTCGCCAAATCATGCGGCTCAAGGCTGAGGAAGCCGCGAGCCAGCAACACACCGCCAATCACCAGCGCAACCCCAAACAGGACGACCGGCACTCCCCCCTCCCCCTGACTTATCGCTTTGCCATCTGGTCGGTCAGCAACAGGGCGGCACCCCCGCGTGATTTACTGAAATCGGTGAGCGCAGCAAGGCCGCCGGCCGCATAGACCGCGACCGCCGACAGCAAGTCCCGCAATTGAGCAGCGCTGGAGGCATCAAAGGGACAATAAACGCCCCGGGTTAATTTGGCGACTTCTCGGAAAGCCAAGCGGGTATGACCGTCCTGCCCCTCTTGGAAACAAAACACCGGGACGCCAAGCAAACCCAATTGCCCGGCAACATGACCAAGATGGTCGATTTCTTCTTCAAACGCATCACCGACGCAAACCAAGGCATTGACCCTGGCCCGCTTGGTCTCGCTCACGGCGTGGCCGAGCACCCGGCACCATTGAGTGTGTCCAGCGAGGCACTCGACTGCGGCCATGCAGCCGGCCAAATCCGAGGCGCCAGAAACCCACGGCCCGGCCTTGCATTCCCCCGGACCACGAAAATAAACCAACTGAATATCGAGCCCGCCCAACGCCACGGTCGCTTCGAACATCTCTTTTTGAAGCTTACAGGCCCGGTTCCAGCTCGGCTGACGGCTGGCCGTGGCATCAATGGCAAAGATCAACCGCCCTCGCTTGCCCCCCGCACGCGCGGGCACCGGGCTTGCCACCACCCGTCGCAAAAAAGCGTCCATCACCACCCGGGAGACGGCACCCGTATAGAGATTTTTGCCGGTGTCCGTCATGGCTCACCCGGAGTCAGGCGCTCTTGCGGCCCTCATTTGGCGCCCCATGAGGAGAGGCCAAGTGCCGGTCCAATTGCACCGAAAGCTGTTCAATTCGCCCCATAACCCGAAAATGATTGACGCTGGTGACTCGCCGCAATTCCTCCAACCCCGATTGCACCACCGAGACATCCTCCCGCAAGGCATCCTGCCCAGCCTGAAGTGCCGAGATATCACCGCGCATTCCGTCCTGGCCAGCCTGAAGTGCCGAGATATCACCGCGCATTCCGTCCTGGCCGGCCTGGATCGCACCCAGCTTCGTCAGCACTTGGCCCAAGAGCCCCTTCAGTTCATCATCCATCGTGGCTGCCTTCCCGGTGCCCACTTACCAACCACTGAGTATAGCGCGCATCGGCCCCTTTTGTCGACAAGGGTCACCTTACGGAAAACAGAGAGGGCCAGTCCCTCAAGCCCGTGGAAAAAGGAATTCGCGCCCGAGCTTCACGCGACGTACACCGTCATACTCGACAATATCGGCGGTCGCGTACGTCTCGCCCCATTTTTCGGGGAGGTAGGAGCCGGTGCCGATAACGTCGATTGGGGCCGCCGCCTCGGCCATCACCCGGCACTTGGCAGGCCCGAACCCACTGGAGGCGACGATCTTGACGCCGGGGAAGCCCGCTTGATCAAGGGCATCGCGAACATGATAAACCGCCGCGGCCGAAACCCCGGCGCCAATCAAATAGCGCAACTGAGTTTCATCGCGATAGCCACGGACCGCCTCAGGCGCGTGACGCTCCAGCGCGGCGTAAGATGCCGAAGGGTCAAGCCCCTCGACGAACCGGCTGCCGGCGGTATCGAGTCGAACCGCCAACCGGCCCGATGCCGCCAACGCGGGAAACCGGCTGGCGCACGCAATGCTGTCGCTGACCTCTTTGCCGAAATAATCCACCAGCACTGTGAGCGGGCTCTCGGGAAAGGTCTCGTGGACCATTTCGGCCGCACGTACAGTCGAGCCAGCATAGCCGATCAGGGCGTGAGGCATAGTGCCGCGGCCCGGTTCGGGGCCGAAATAGCCTGCGGTGGCATCGGTAGCGTTGCCAATAAAGCCAACCGCACCCACCTTGCGCTTCGCCCGCACCGAGCCGACCGAACAGGCGTACGCCATGATCTCGGCCATCTCGGTGCCGGCGCAATGGCGGGCATCCATGGCCAGAAAGGCCACCTTGGGCAAATCCGAACACATGGTGTACGCATTGTACGCCGCAACGCACGCCGGCCCCAGCTTCATCAACAAGATCGTCTCAAGATCAACCAGATGATGGAGCGAGCCAGTGTAATAAAGAATCGGATCGCCCGCCCCAACCCACTTGCCTTCGGCATGGCGGAGATCAACGCGAACCTCAACGCCCCGTTCCGACGCCACCGCTTCCAACCATTGAACAGCCAAGCGCGGCGCAGAAATCACCGGCCGCCGCATAAATACCGCGTAGGTTACGAGGCAATCGCCAAAGCGTCCAACCGTTGCCTTTGTACGCTTGAAATAAACATCGGTCCAGGCGTCAATCGCCTCGCCCATTGGCCATTGGGAACCGGGAAGTTGACGCCAGTTATCCATCACGCCCTCCCCCCGATTCTCAGCGTTACTCTAATAACTGCACTCGTCGATAACCGCGCGACGCTTCTTTTCCTCCCGCAACTCTTCGGCGATCAGAAACGCTAATTCCAACGACTGGCTGGCGTTCAACCGGGGGTCGCAGGCAGTATCGTAACATTCGGCCAAATCGTGGTCGGTGAGGTTCTCGGCGCCGCCAATGCACTCGGTAACATTGCGCCCGGTCATCTCAAAGTGTACGCCCCCCGCATGTACGCCTTCGGCCCGGCAAACCCAGAAAAAGCCCTTGAGTTCGGCGCTAACGGCGTCAAACGGCCGGGTCTTATAGCCGGTGGTTGTTTTGACGGTATTGCCGTGCATGGGATCGCTGATCCAAACCACACTGCGCCCGGCGGCCTTAACGGCACGAACCAGAGGCGCCAGCTTGGCTTCAATCTTGTCGGCCCCCATCCGGGCAATGAGCACCAATCGCCCGGGCTCGTTGGTGGGATTGAGCCCGTCGGCGAGACGCAGCAGATCATCGGCGGTGAGACTTGGGCCGCACTTGACGCCAACCGGATTGGGTACGCCGCGCAGATACTCGACATGTGCCCCATCGGGCTGGCGCGTACGGTCGCCGATCCACAGCATGTGCGCCGAGGTGGCCACCCACGGATATTCGTCGGAGGTGCTGTCGCGCCGGGTCAACGCCTGCTCATATTCCAGCAGCAAGGCCTCGTGAGAGGTGAAGAACTCCACCTCGCGAATTTGGCGGGCGTTTTCGGCGGTAATGCCATAAGCGGCCATAAACTCCAGCGCCTGGGTCAGATTATCGGCCAGCGCCTGGAACTTCTCCCCCGCCGGGCTTTTCCCAACAAAATCCAGCGTCCATTTATGGACCCGGTGCAAATCGGCATACCCGCCCTGGGCGAAAGCGCGCAGCAAATTCAGGGTCGCTGCCGCCTGAAAATAGGCCTGAAACATCCGTTCCGGATCGGGGACACGAGCGGCGGCGGTAAACGGGGCACCATTGATAATATCGCCCCGATAAGACGGCAACGTCACGCCGTCCACGGTCTCGGTATCGCTGGAGCGAGGCTTGGCGAACTGCCCGGCGATCCGCCCAATGCGAATCACAGGGACCCCACAGCCGTATGTCAGCACCGCCGCCATCTGCAACAAAACGCGGAAGGTATCGCGGATGGTATTGGTCTCAAACTCCGCAAAGCTCTCGGCGCAATCGCCGCCTTGAAGCACAAAGGCCTTGCCAGCAGCGGCCCGCGCCAGCAAATCCTTCAACCGCCGGGCCTCGCCCGCGAACACCAACGGCGGCAGGCGCCCGAGCTGAGTGGTCACCGCCGCCAGCTTTTGCCCGTCCGGATAGGTGGGGACCTGACAGATCGGCTTGCCGCGCCAACTATCGGGGCTCCAATGCTCAACCATGACCGTCTCACTTCCCTAAGCTGGTTCCCGGCGACAGCGGGATGATGGAAAACGCGAAATCGCAGCCTATAATCGGCTATCCCTGCCTATAATCAATTATCCGTCAAGATGCCAGCGCGTTCGTGATATCCCCGCCCCGGCCCGCCCCGGCAATTTTGCTCTGAACGGCGAACTCGGCGGCAAAACAGCGGATTTTGGGACGTACTCCGAGAAGTTTCGCCCCCTAACCAGCGGTTCTTGGCCGTAAGGGTCCAAAAATTGCGCAAAAAACAGCCTGAATTTGGCATTTTCCCGTCGACGTACGTGCGTTTTCACCTGACATACATGGCAAAACCAGCCCAAAATGGCCGATTTCCGCACAATTTTCCACAAAACAAGGGCGGCCCGCAATCGGCCATCGCCTGGAGCGTAAAGAGGCGGTATAAGATCAGGCCATGCGCCTTCCATCGTTTCTTGCGGTCTATCAAGACCGCCGAATGCTCACCATCCTGCTGCTTGGATTTTCCAGCGGCCTGCCCTTGGCGTTAACCGGGGCGACGCTCACGGTCTGGCTGACCGAGGCGCGGCTGCCGGTGGCGGTGATTGGGTTATTTCTGCTCGCCCGGCTGCCTTACAGCCTCAAATTTCTGTGGGCTCCGCTGATCGACCGCGCCCGCCTGCCCTGGCTGACCCGCCGTTTTGGTCGGCGGCGGGGATGGACGCTCCTGACCCAGGGGGCGCTGATCGGGGCGCTGCTCGCGCTTTCCGGCAGCGATCCCGCGTCGGCGCCCTGGAGCATGGCGGCGATGGCGTGTCTGGTCGCCTTTACGTCGGCCAGCCAAGATGTGGTGGTCGATGCGTACCGGGTGGAATCGCTCGATCAATCCCAGTTTGGCGCGGGCGCCGCAACCTATGTTCTCGGTTACCGACTCGGAATGCTGATCTCCGGCGCGGGCGCCCTTTACCTTGCCAGCGTCCTCTCGTGGCCCGAAGTCTACATGGTGATGGCAGCAGCGGTGTTGGTGGGAATGGCCACCATTCTGGCCTCCCCCGAGCCCGGCGACGCTGCCACGAAAGCCCAACTCGAACACGAACACGCAGCGGCCACAGCCCTCGCTCACCGCCGGGGCCTAACCGGCCGCCGGGCACATGTGGCGGCGTGGTTTTACGGCGCGGTTGCCGCCCCCTTGCGCGATTTTATGCTGCATCCGGGCTGGCTCGCCATTTTACTGTTCATCACGGTCTTCAAGCTCGGCGAAGTGTTCGCGGCGGGAATGGTCAACCCGTTTTACCTGGAACTGGGCTTCAGCAAGGTTGAAATCGCCAGCGTCACCAAGGTCTTTGGGCTCGGCGCCACCATCATCGGCGGCTTGGTCGGGGGTATACTGGTCGCCAAACTGGGCATCGCGCGCGGGTTGATGATAACCGGTACACTCCAAATGCTGTCCAATCTCGCGTACATCGCCCTCGCGTACACCGGCCACGATATCGTTATGCTCATGGCCTCGGTTGCCGCCGAAAATGTTTGCGCCGGCATGGCGACCGCCGCCTTTGTCGCGTACCTCTCGGGCCTGTGTTCGGTCGCGTACACCGCGACCCAGTACGCTTTACTCACCTCGCTCACCGGCATCGGCCGCGACGTGTTTGCCGCGAGCAGCGGTTTTGCGGCCGAGCGTTTGGGCTGGGTGTCGTTTTTCCTGCTGGCCACGGCGCTCTGCCTGCCCGGCCTGATTTTGCTCCGCTGGCTCGCCGACACACCGCCCCGGATATCGGTGACGGCGCCCGTGGTGGGAGACTAGTGGGGTGCGTCAGTTAACTTGCTGGGTTAACGGTTTCCAAAGGCCGGCGGCCTTTGGTGGGGTCGTAGGGGCAAAAGCCCCTACAAACCATCCGGATTGCCTTCGGCGACCAAAGGCCGGCGGCCTTTGGAAACCCGGACTTTTGCCATGCAATTTAACTGCTGCGGCCCACTAGTTCAAGACTTTGACGACACTGGCGGCCTTAAAGGCGCCCCAGGTGCGCTCATCCACCCGAGGGATGACATATTCACCGACTAGAATCATGTTGATGGCCTGACCATCCGCGGCCAATGGCAGTGATAACCGGGCAAAGTCGAAGGAAAAGCGGCCCTTCCGGTGCGGAAAAACAATTTCAAAGACCGGCTCGCCGAAAGTAAGGCACTGATATGGCCCTCGGGCGCTGGGATTATCACCAGAATCGGGCACAACATCGTTGAAATTCTTGCCCGTAGGGTCGCACTTCAAATTTTCAACAATATGTATTCCGGCGAGGCGGTACTGAAGCCGAACTGGATTATGGCAAACATCGATCAAGGCTAAATTGCCCAGCCAGGGCCGCAACGACTCCGGCGTGAAATCTCGCCGCGCGGGCATGGACCGCCCATTGCGCGCGCCATCCCACAGCCTGAACAAGGCACAAAGCTCAGGATACCCACTGAGCTGTTCCCCGCCCACCTCGATAATGTTTGTTTTCACGTCCAAAAACCGAATTGCAGCCATGACAAATAACCCGCTCAGTTACACGGCGTCACCATCTTAGAATATGCCTTCCTCACTAAGAATCAAGCCGATCATCAAATACAGGCTGCGACATAATTGCATATTTTTACTAATGATTACCCGATACGCTTGGTTAATTGCGCTCTCGGCGCGCCAACTCTCATGAGTATTTTGTATTGATTGTTCGTTTTGTTTGTCGGAAATTTAAAACTAATTTATGATAGTTCGAAGCCAACGCTCCCAGAGGGCCGCCCGAGAATTAAGGTGCAAAAGTCAGAGACGGGTTGGGGCCAAGGCCGGATTGGTGTAAAGAACTGGGTATGCGCCGTTATCTCCTGACCGCGATTTTGATCGCAACCGTCCTCGCCAATTTCGCCGTCTGGGCTGTGCCCAACCGGCCGGTTATTGTCGAGTCGCCTCTGGGTGGCAAGCTGCTCAGCATTTCCTTTGCTCCGTTCCGTGACGGCCAAAGTCCGCTGACCCAAACCTTCCCCACCACCGACGAAATTGAACAGGATATCCGGGTGATCGCGGGTCAGGTTGCGGGGGTGCGCACCTACACCAGCCTTGAAGGCATGGAGGCTGTGCCCGCCCTCGCCCGCAAATACGGCCTCACGGTGACCCTCGGGATCTGGCTTGGCGGAAAGCCTCTTATCAATGAGCTGGAAGTTACCTCTGGGATCAAGCTTGCCAACCAATATCCCGATGTCATTAAGCGCGTCATTGTTGGCAACGAAGTCCTTTTGCGGAACGACCTTACTCCGGCACAGCTCTTTGGCTATATTGGCCGGGTCAAGCGCTCGATCAAACAACCCGTTAGCACCGCCGACGTTTGGGAATATTGGTTACACTATCCTGATATGGCGCAACAGGTGGACTTTATCACCATTCACCTATTGCCATACTGGGAAAATGAGCCCGCCGGAATTGACGCCGCCGCAGCCAGGGTGGTGGACGCCTACCAACAAATTTCCGCCCGGTTTCCCGGCACGCCCATTTTCGTTGGCGAGGCAGGGTGGCCGACCGCAGGCCGCAGCCGTGGTCCCGCTGTGCCCAGCGTGACCAACAAGGCGCGCTTCGATGCCGCCTTCATGCGCCTCGCTGCCGAACGGGGCTTTGATTACAACCTGATCGAAGCCTTTGACCAACGCTGGAAAATCAAGCAAGAGGGCACGGTTGGCGGCAAGTGGGGGCTTTATACCGCCGACCGTAAACCGAAATATCTCGTTGGAGACCCGGTAATCGAAGACCCGTCCTGGCCACAGAAAGCCGGGCTGAGTGCGTTTTTGATGCTCGGTTTTATGGCGCGGCTGGTGCTACGGCGGCCAAAATTGCCGGTGATCGGCTTTGCGGTCTTGGCACTGTTTTGCCAAGGCCTTGCCGCTGCGTTGGTTCATGCCGCCGATATCGGGCTATCATGGCATTATTACATCCAGGACCTTGCCCTTGCCGGGCTGCTGCTCGCGCTCCAAGCGGTGCTGAGCGCGGCTATCTTGGTGAGTATCGCCACCTTGTGGAGCCGCACGACCATCCTTCACGACGCGACCGAACCCGAGCCGCCCGAAGGCGCCGCGCTGGTGTTTTGGGCTGGAAAGGCAATGACCGTGCTGACTACCATCGCGGTGGTGTGGACGATATTGCTGATCGCCGATGGCCGTTATCGTGATTTTCCGGTGGCGGCTTTTCTGGTTCCCGCGCTGGGCACCTTGGGGCTCGCAGTCTGCCGGGCGATTCGCCGCCCCGCCGGGAGCGACCTTGCTGCCGCCCTCTCCGCCTCTCACCTGCTTGGGACCTTTGCCCAAACCGCCGCGCCTTCAACCGTGCACCGCTCGTTTTTCGGCGCCTTTGCCACCGTGCCGATGGCAGGGGTGTTCGCCATCACGCTGCCGCTCGGCGCGCTCGGCATTGTCGGGGTCGAGGGCACCATCAATCAAGAGGCGATGGTGTGGGCTGGCCTGTTGCTGGTGTTGGCGGTGCCGTGGCTGGCAACCGTGGTGGCCGCCCGGCATGGCACGGAACCCCTGCCCCCAGTCCGCCAGCTCTGACCACGGGCCGAAAAAGGCTCCGACTCCGCAAAACGCCGATATCATTCCCGGATCATAATCGATCGCGGAGCTAATGATGTGCGAACGAGAGGCCGCGCCTTTCGTTGAACACTAAAAAACTCAAAGGCCTGCCTTCACCCAGCTCCGCTAAAGACTCGAGCCGCGCTAACGATCCTCCGGCGCGCCCCGTGTTACGGCAACAAAGCTACGCATGATGCAGACACGCAAGAACACCCCGGCGGCCCGCCCTCTGCCCATACGAACAAACATCACCAATCGTGCGGGCTAAAAGCCATTACGAAGAGACGCTTGCCGCAGGTGCGCGAAGGAGAGCCGCCTGGTGTGGGGCTTCCCGCCGACCTTACGATCGATCAGGTGAAGAGAATCAGGAACGCGACCAACAACGCAAACAATCCGGCCGCTTCAGTCAAAGCGAAGCCCAACATCGTGATTGGGAAAATCTTCTGCTCGATCGCGGGGTTACGGGTCACCGAGGCGACGTGCGATGCAAACAAGTTACCAATACCGACACCGGCACCAGCCAGACCGATCGCGGCAGCACCAGCGCCGACAAACTTCAGGTTAGTGCCAATCAGCATCAGGCCGCCGGCGATAATCTTGGCAGTTTCTGCGTCCATCGTACCATTTCCTTCATTTTGCTTGGTTTTTTTAACACGCCCTTGAGCTTTTGGTTGTTCCATAAGCCCGGGCGTGGTGGTTCGGTAGTAACTCTAGGGTCTTCAAACTTGGCTCTCGTATCGTCGTATTCACCCCCGCATCCGAAATCGCCGAGGCGACAGACACCGCCCCTGGGGTCTCGGCTGCGTTCAAACTCGGTCAGTAAGCCAGAAGCCCGGTGAAGGTATACTGTCAGAAATCAAACCTGTCAAACCTGTCAGCGCGCGGCGCTGCCAGCCGATGCCTATCAACCGACCGGCACCGCCCATGCCGGCCCGATTCCCGTGGCTCCCTGGCGTGCCAACCAGGCGGCGCCCCTCACCCCGCTGTCGGCGCCATGAATGGCTCTTACCAAGCGGGTGCGGGGCTCGGCAACCAAGCTTAAGCCCCGCCAGCACAAAGACACCCGCTCTAGCAGGTTTGGCAAGTCCGAGAGCCCACCCCCCAAAACAATCGTATCGGGATCGAGGAAATTTATTACACAAGCCAAGGCTCTGGCGAGAGAATGATAGTAAGATTCCAATGCCTTTTGCGCGATAACCTCCCCGGCCTGCGCTCTTTTTCCAATCTCTTGGGCGGTCTCGCCGGAGCCGCCCAAGAGATTGGAGGTGTTTACCAAGCCTGATCCACACAAGATGGTTTCGATACAGCCAATCCGGCCGCACGGGCATGGCAATTCCGGGCCATCGTCGCTGGTGCGCCAGGGCAAGGGCGTGTGCCCCCATTCGCCGGCGATACCGTGCACGCCACTCAGCCCGCGGCCATGAACGGCGATGCCGCCGCCAACGCCCGTGCCCAGCACGGCGCCGAACACCACCGCCGTGCGCGCCCCGGCACCATCCACCGCCTCGGATAACACGAAACAATTGGCGTCGTTGGCCATCGGCACGGTCCGGCCGAGCGCTTCGGCAAGGTCGCCGCCAAAAGGGCGGCCGAGCAGCCACGGCAAGTTGACCGCCCGCACGGTTCCCGCCGCCGGGTCGACAACCCCCGGCAACCCCAGTCCAACCGGAAGACAACGCCGCCCGCACGCCTCTTCCAATTCTGCGACCATCGCGGTCAGCAGGGCCACGGTTTCAGCATAGCTCACGGGCGTCGGCCGACGCATACGCAGACATTCCCGCCCCATGCGATCGAGAACCAGCGCCGAAACCTTGGTCCCGCCCATGTCGATACCGATATACAAGGCTGGCACTCCCAAAACTTTCGCGCTCGGCAAAACTTCCGCGCTCGGGTTAATGGCTCGTTTCACCGATGCCTGATAGCATCTTTTCGTCCGTCCCTCATAAGACGGTTGGCCGCACCCGCCTCGGGGAGTATAGAACCGAACCTCTCATTCCGGTAGCGGCCCAGGGTTCATGATCAGCATCAGTCACCGTATCGCCCAAGATGTGGGCTGCCAAGAAGCTCAGGTCGCGGCAACCGTCCGCCTGCTCGATGAAGGCTCGACCGTGCCCTTCATCGCCCGCTACCGCAAGGAAGCCACCGGCGGGCTCGACGACACCCAGCTTCGCACCCTGGCCGAGCGCCTGATATATTTGCGCGAGCTGGAAGACCGGCGCGCCCAAATCGTCGGCAGCATCACCGATCAAGGCAAAATGACCGAGGAACTGGCTCGCCAGCTCGCATTGGCCGAGACCAAGGTGCGGCTTGAAGACCTCTATCTGCCCTACAAAATCAAACGCCGGACCAAAGCCCAAATCGCCCGCGAAGCCGGGTTGGAGCCGCTGGCCGACTTGCTGTTGGCAGACCCCGGCCGCCAGCCCGATGCGGAAGCCGCTGCGTTTGTGAACGCCGAAAAGGGCGTTGCGGATACCAAAGCCGCACTGGAAGGCGCCCGCCACATCCTGATCGAGCGGTTTGGTGAAGATGCCGAGCTGGTCGGCAGGCTGCGCCGCCACGTCGTCGACTCGGGACGGGTGGTGTCGGCGGTGATCGAGGAAAAACGCGCCGAGGGCGCCAAATTCTCCGATTATTTCGAATTTTCCGAAGTGTGGGCCAAGGTGCCGTCGCACCGGGCGTTGGCGCTGTTCCGGGGCCGGGCCGCAGGTGTGCTCGATGTTCGGCTGGAAACCGCCGAGCCGGGCACCACGCCCCACCCGTGCGAGGCCGTGATCGCCCACCACACCGGCATCGGCGATCAAGGCCGCCCAGCGGATAAGTGGCTGGCCGATACCGTGCGCTGGACCTGGAAACTCCGAGTCGGCCCCCATCTCGAAACCGAACTGCTGGGCGAACTGCGCGAACGGGCCGAAGAAGAGGCGATCAAGGTTTTCGCCCGCAACCTCCACGACTTGCTACTCGCCGCCCCCGCCGGCCCCAAAGCAGTGCTCGGGCTTGATCCCGGCATTCGCACCGGGGTCAAGGTTGCGGTGGTCGACCGCACCGGCAAATTGGTCGACACCGCCACCATCTACCCGCACCAGCCCCGCAACGATTGGGACGGCTCGATCGCGGTTCTGGCCGCCCTCGCCCACCGCCATCACGCCGAATTGATCAGCATCGGCAACGGCACCGCCTCGCGGGAGACCGACAAGCTGGTCGCCGATCTCTTTAAGCAGCACCCTGAGCTGAGGTTGACCAAGGCGGTGGTCAGCGAGGCCGGCGCTTCGGTCTATTCGGCGTCGGAGTTTGCGGCGCTCGAATTTCCCCAGTTGGATGTGTCGTTGCGCGGCGCGGTCTCCATTGCCCGCCGGCTTCAAGACCCGCTGGCCGAACTGGTCAAGATCGAGCCGAAATCCATTGGTGTCGGCCAATATCAGCACGATGTCGCGCCCCAGCGCCTCGCCACCGCCCTCGACGCCGTGGTTGAGGACTGCGTGAACGCGGTCGGGGTCGATCTTAACACCGCATCGATCCCGCTGCTTGCGCGGGTATCCGGGCTTTCCGACACCGTTGCCCGCAATATTGTTGAATTCCGGGATAAAAACGGCGCCTTCCGCTCGCGCGCCCAGTTGCTTGACGTGGCACGACTCGGCCCCAAAACCTTTGAGCAGGCGGCGGGCTTCCTGCGTATCCGCAACGGCGACACGCCGCTCGATTGCTCGGCGGTCCACCCGGAAGCCTATCCGGTGGTCGAGCGTATTCTCAAGCACAGCCGCAGAAACCTTGATGCCGTGATCGGCGACTCCGGATTTTTGCGCGGTCTCGATCCCGACGATTTTACCGATGATCGCTTTGGCCGCCCAACCGTGGTTGATATTTTATCGGAGCTGGAAAAACCCGGCCGCGACCCCCGCCCGGAATTTAAGACCGCCACTTTCCGCGATGGCGTCGAACAAATGAAAGACCTCCAACCGGGCATGACGCTCGAAGGAGTCGTAACCAACGTCACCGCCTTTGGTGCCTTCGTCGACATTGGCGTCCATCAAGATGGCTTGGTCCATATCTCGCAACTGGCCGACAAATTTGTGAAAGACCCGCACAGCGTGGTCAAGGCCGGCGATGTCGTGCGGGTCAAGGTGGTGGAAATCGACCTGCCGCGCAAACGCATCGCTCTCACCATGCGCATGGATGAGGCCCCCGCCCGCCGCTCCGGCGGCTCGTCTCAACAAGCCCAAACCTCGGCACCATCCCGAGGCGAAGGCGGCCGGGGCGAGGGTGGCCAGCGCAAGGCCTCCCCCACCAGCCAAAACCGCCCTGCGGCCCAGGCGCCCAAAACGGTGACCCCACCCTTTGAAGGCGCCAACGCCTTTGCGGAAGCCTTCGCCCGCGCCCAGGCATCCAAACCCAAGCGTTAGTCGCCCCGGGGGGCGGCGGCCCTTGGGTCGATTCCTATCAAATGCGATTGAATAAATGTCACAACACTTTGATTTCAAGTGAGAGTCATCCGATCGGCCCTTCCATCCCACAACGATTAACTTTACCATCCGTGTCTGTTGCGAATGGGAGCCATGCCCTTGCCAAACCTGGATTTACGCCCCAGGTTTGTCGCTCAGGTTGGAGAGGCTTTAAGGATAGGGAGACCACCATCATGCCTGCCGCGCACGCTTACACTTCAGACAATCACGACGAGCACCTGGATATGGAAACCGTCGGCGCGCACCTCGCCGCGCTGATGGCCGAAGACGCCCCCGACCGCATCCTGATCGCCCAGTCACTCAGCCTGCTGAAAGCATCGGCGTTGCTGCACTTCGCCCACGAAGAAGCGCTGATGAAAGAGGCCAACTACCCCAACCTGTTCCACCATCGGCGCAGCCACAATTACATTGCCAACGAGATCTCGGTGTTTATCTCCGCGTTTGTCTCGGGGCGGGAAGCGACCACCAACGACATATGGCCGCACCTCAAGGCAACGCTCGATGCCCACATCATTCGTCACGACAATGATCTGGCTAGCTTTCTGAATACCAAGCCCTAAGCTTCGGCACGTCACGCCTCGTCTGAAGACTGCCACTCGCCCGGGTCAATCGGGCCGCCCTGCTCGCGTTGCCACTCGCCGCACCAGTCGGTGGAGAGGGTGGTCGGAAAGGCCCCGTCCGGGTAACGCCCGGTCACCACGGGGGGGTAGCGTCGGCACGACCCCTTCGGTCCGCGCTCGCGCACGCCCTGGCCGATCCAGAACTTGCAATAATAGCAGGTGTCTGAGCGTCTGATCGCCATAATGCCGCTCCCTTTCCTTTTGTTGCCCCACAGTCTCTAGCCCCGCGCCCGCGCTGGCGCAAGGGCTGAGGATCGGCTAAACTTAGCGAAAGCTTCCCGTTTGGCGAAATTTCGCGCAATGACCCCTGACGATATCGAGATCCTGGAGCGCCAAACCGTCTTTCGCGGCTATTTCCGCATCGACCGTTACCGCCTGCGTCACCGCACCTTCGCCGGCGGTTGGACCGGCGACGTGGTGCTGGAAGTCTTCGAGCGCGGTCATGCGGTGGCGGTGCTGCTTTACGACCCCGACCTTGATCAGGTGGTGCTGATCGAGCAATTCCGAATCGGTGCTCACGCCGCCGGGCGCAAAGCTTGGTTGCTGGAAGTGGTCGCCGGAATAATCGGCAAAGACGAACGCCTGGAAGATGTTGCCCACAGGGAAACGCGGGAGGAGACCGGGTGCTCGCCATCGGACTTGATCACGATCGGCGATTATTTGTCGAGCCCCGGCGGCAGCAGCGAATCCGTAACCCTGTTCTGCGCCCGCGTGGACGCCCAAACGGCCGGCGGCATCCACGGCCTTGCCCACGAAAACGAAGATATCCGCACGGTTATCATGAGCGCTGACCAAGCCATCGCCCACCTTGACCACGGCGAGCTTGATAATTCGGCGACGATCATCGCCATTGGCTGGCTCGCCCGCAACCGGGACCGGGTGCGCAAAGAGTGGTGCCATAACGCGGGCGCATGAAGCTTCCCACTTTTCCCGCTCAACGTTCCGGTTTAGACTGGCCCAGGCCCTACCGCCGCCTCACGCCACCATCCTGGGCTCGGGCGCGACAAGAATAACAAAGATCGACATTTAAGGACCCAGAGGAGGATTCGACCCGATGCCTTATTCTCGTCCCGACGCGCTGGTCAGCACCGACTGGTTGGGCAACCACTTGACGGCACCCGACGTGAGAATCGTCGACGGCACCTACTTCACTCCCGAGAGTGGCCGTAGCGCCAAGGCCGAATATCAAGCCTGTCACATCCCCGGCGCCGTCTTCTTCGACATTGATGAGATCGCCGACTCCGGCAACGATCTGCCCCACATGCTGCCTCCTCCCGAGAAAGTTTCGTCGCGTTTGCGCGCGCTCGGGCTCGGCGATGGCAACCGCATTGTGGTTTACGACGCCCATGGTCTGATGTCGGCGGCACGGGTGTGGTGGATGCTGCGGGTGTTTGGCCACCGCGACGTTGCGATTCTCGATGGCGGCCTGCCCAAGTGGCTCGCAGAAAAACGACCGATCGAAGATCTTCCGCCCGCGCCCCGTCAGCGCCATTTCACCGCCACCTACAACCACACCCTGGTGCGTGAGGTTGATCAGGTGTTGGCGAACGTCGTCTCCAAGCACGAACAGTTGGTGGACGCGCGCGGCGCGGCGCGCTTCAAGGGCGAGGCGCCCGACCCATGGCCCGGCCGCCGGCCCGGCCACATCCCCGGCGCGCTCAACCTGCCCTACACCGAACTGCTCGACCCGGAGACCAAAACAGTGTTGCCGGCAGAACAGCTTCGTGCGCGCATCTCCGCCGCTGGCATCGATCTTGCCCGGCCGGTGGTGGCCAGTTGCGGCAGCGGCGTCACGGCCTGCGTTGTCGCCCTCGGGCTCTACCTGATCGGCAAAGACGACGTTGCGGTCTACGATGGCTCTTGGGCGGAATGGGGACAACGCCAAGACCTTCCGGTGGCCGTCGGCGCCTAAGGGTGCGTTTATGGTCCAGCCAAACCGGGCGGCACCCAGTCCTGGGGAAAAGCCGCCGCCCGGGATGCTGCGTGTTGTGGTCACCTATCTTGAAATGCGCGCCGCTCCAAAGGGGCGTTTAAAGCCACCGCCGGACCCCGGCCTCGCCATTCACCGGCTCAGCCGGCCCAGCGCCCGGGCCTACCGCTTTCTTTATGAGAGCGTCGGCGAGCCATGGCTATGGAACGAACGGCGCCGATTGGACGACGCCGAGCTTCACGCCCTTATCAGCGATCCCAACCTTGAAATTCTGGTGCTGACCGCTGGCGGACGGGCCGCCGGCTTTGCCGAGCTTGACCACAGGTTTGCCCCCAACAGCCGCCTTGCTTATTTTGGGCTGCTGCCGGGCCACATGGGCCGGGGCATTGGCCCGTGGTTCCTCTCCCGCGTGCTTGGCCGGGCCTGGAAAAGCCAGCCGCTTCGGCTCTTGGTCAACACCTGTAGCTTCGATCATCCAGCAGCGCTGCCGATGTATTTACGCGCCGGATTCGTGTTTGATGAGTTGGTCGAGCGGACCTTCCTCGATCCGCGCCTGACCGGGGTGCTGCCCCTCACCGCAGCGCCACACATACCGCTTGCGGACCGTGGCGGCTACGAAGCCTGGGAGGCCGGCAAGGATTGACATCGGGGCAGCAAGAGGCGAGAAGATTCGCACGGCGAACCAAAAAGGAAATGAACCATGAGCAACAGCCCCCGGCAAGGTAGACGCGACCGCTGGAGTGCCCGGCTGGCCGGCGCCGGGTTGAGCTTGTTGTTATTGGGGGCCTGCGCCTCCAGCGGCAGCGCCACTCCGCCCGATACTCTTTCAGCCGACAGCACGGGCGGCGCAGAAAACCCCGCCCGCGTTCTCAGCCTCGCCGAGTGGCTAGGCGAGGTGCGGGCCGAAGCGCTCCACCTGGGCATTCGGGGCCAGACCATCGACACCGCCTTTGCCAATGTTCGCATCCTCGACCGGGTGCTGGAACTTGACTCGAGCCAGCCCGAATTTTCACGCCAAGTTTGGAACTATCTCGACAGCGCAGTGTCGGACGATCGGGTCCAGCAAGGAAGGGCGCGGATTGCCGCCTCCCGCGAGTTGCTGACCCGGGTTTCAAACGAGTACGGCGTGCCAGCGGAAATCCTGGTCGCCTTCTGGGGAGTCGAGAGCGATTACGGACATGATTACGGCAATTGGTCGGTCATCGATGCCCTGGTGACGCTGGCCTATAAAAGCCGGCGGCCGGCGTTCTTTCGCGGTGAATTGCTGGCGGCGCTGCGCATCCTCGATAATGGCGACATACCGCTGGAACAGTTGCGCGGTTCGTGGGCCGGGGCGATGGGCCAAACCCAGTTCATCCCAACCATCTTTCTCAAGCACGCGGTGGACTACGATGGCAATGGCCGGCGCGATATCTGGAACAGCTTGCCCGACGTTTTCGCCTCGACCGCTCATTTCGTAAAAAATGGCAATGGCTGGCGCACCGGCGAATCCTGGGGCGAAGAAGTGCGGGTGCCCGCCGGCTTTGCCTGGGACCAAGCCGAATACACCATTCAAAAGCCGGTTGCCGAGTGGGTGGCGCTTGGCCTGCGCTCCATCTCAGGCGCGCCGCTGGCCGACACTGGCCTCGCCTCGGTTTTGGCGCCCGGCGGACATAACGGGCCGGTGTTCTTGCTGCGCGAAAACTTCCGGGCGATTATGCGCTACAACCCCTCGACCAGCTATGCCCTGGCCGTGGCCCTGCTCGCCGACCGCATGGCCGGGCATGGCCAGATCGTTGCGCCATGGCCACGCCAGGAAGAGGCGCTCAGCCGCTCCGAGCGCATCGAGTTGCAAGAGCGCCTTGCCACCCTCGGACTGAATTCGGGAAAAACCGACGCGCTGATCGGCCCCAACACCCGCACCGCGATTCGCGGCTTTCAGAAGACCATCGGCGACGTTCCCGACGGCTTCGCAACCAAGCGCCTGCTGAGCAAGCTGCGCGCCCAAACCGGGGGTCACGCATGAGCCGCTGTTCTTTAGTCCTGATCCTCGCCACGCTCGCGCTGGTGAGCAGGCCGGCGTCGGCGCTTGATTGCGCCAACGCCATGAGCACCATAGACATGCTGCAATGCGCCGACAGGGACTATCAGGCCGCGGACAAACGCCTGAACCAGTCATACAGCGCGTTCAAAAAGACCCTCGATGCCGAAGGCGCCAAGTTGCTGCTGGAGTCCCAGCGCGCGTGGCTGAAGTTCCGCGACACCAACTGCGCCGTCGCGGCAGATATGGCGCGCGGCGGCACCCTATCCCCCCTGCTCAACCTTGGGTGCCAAGCCGACATGACCGAAAAGCGCAACAAAGAACTGATCGAGTTTGCAAAAGGAATGGCACAATAAGCGGCTCCGAAATCGCCTAAAGAACCAAGTTTAATTCTACCGCATTTTGAAAAAGGCCGCAGCTCCGCTGAGCGCGGCCTTTTTTGTCGTGATCATGGCGCGGGCGCGATCGATTTCGGCATTCATATCGGCGATATAGTCTTCGAGGTCAGCAATGGAAAGCACGGTGAGATCCTTTAGCACCGGCTTCTTCTTGCGTGGCTCCAACTCGTCGGTGTCCATGGCCATGGTCGGGGGGCTCTCTCGGCGTTGATCGCGGCTTGCTAACCCGCACCTTGGTATTTTACCTTGGAACAACCATAGCCGAAAAGAGGTTTTCCCCATGAGCACCCTGCCCGCGACGATGACGGCCATCGAGATCGCCGAACCCGGCGGCCCCGAGCAGCTTCGCGCTCGAACCCGGCCATTGCCGGCTCCAGGGCCGGGCGAGGTGCTGATCGAAGTGGCCGCGGCCGGGGTGAACCGCCCCGACATCATCCAGCGCCAAGGACATTATGCGCCGCCGCCGGGCGCCTCCGACATTCCCGGGCTTGAGGTTTCGGGCAAAGTTGTCCTGCTCGGCTCCGGGGTATCGGGCCTTGCGGTGGGCGATCCGGTGTGCGCGTTGCTGACCGGGGGCGGCTATGCCGAATATTGCACCGCGCCCGCCGCCTTGTGCCTGCCGATTCCGGCGGGGCTTGACCTGATCCAGGCGGCAGCCGTGCCTGAAACTTTTTATACCGTCTGGCACAATGTTTTTGAGCGCGGCGCGCTATGCCCCGGCGAGTCGCTCTTGGTTCACGGTGGCTCCAGCGGCATCGGGACCACCGCTATTCAGCTCGGAAAGGCGTTTGGCGCCCGGGTCTTCACGACCGCTGGCAACGCCGAAAAATGCCGAATCTGCGAGGAGTTAGGGGCCTTCCGCGCCATCGATTATACTCGCGAGGACTTTGTGGCTGTTATAAAGGAGGCCACCGGCAAGAAGGGCGTCGACGTCGTGCTCGATATGGTGGGCGGCGATTATCTGGCCCGCAACCTGGAAGTTTTGGCGGCCGATGGCCGTCACGTCAGCATCGCCTTCCTCAAGGGGCCAAAGGTGACCCTCAACCTGATGCCGGTGATGCTGAAACGCCAAACGCTGACCGGCTCGACCCTGCGCCCCCGCCCGGTGGCGGAAAAATCCCGAATCGCCAATGCGCTCCGCGAAAAGGTTTGGCCGCTGCTGGAAAGCGGCGCGGTCAAGGTGGTCATCGACCGGTGCTTCCCGCTGGCCCAAGCAGCAGATGCCCACCGCCTGATGGAAACCAGCGCCCATATCGGCAAAATTATGCTGAACGTCCGCTAACGTTAACCCCACAAAAGCCCCGATCAGGGAAACAGGCGTTGCACGCTCCAGCCGTTGGTGGGGGCGTCCGATGCTTGATAAACAATGCGCTCATGAAGACGAAACGGCCGATCGCGCCAAAACTCGATGACCCGTGGCAACACCCGAAAGCCCGACCAATGCGCCGGACGGGGCACGGCGCCAACCCCAAACTTGAGGGCATACTCGGCGACTCGGCGCTCCAGCACCCAATGTCCCTCCATCGGCCGCGATTGCTCCGAGGCCCAGGCCCCGATTTGGCTGCCGCGCGCCCGGCTCTGAAAGTAAGCGTCGGCCTCCGCCTCGGACACCCGCTCGACCGGACCATCAATCCGCACCTGCCGACGTAACGACTTCCAGTGGAAACACAAGCCAACGTCGGCATTGATGGCAAGATCTTGCCCCTTATGGCTCTCAAGATTGGTATAAAAGACAAAGCCGCGCTCATCCACCCCCTTCAGCAGCACCATACGAACCGAAGGGCGCCCCTCGGCGTCCACGGTGGCCAGGGCCATCGCGTTGGGATCATTGGGTTCCGCTCGCTCGGCTTCGGCAAGCCAACGATGAAACACCTTGATCGGATCAGTGTTCGTGTCTTTCGTCATGGGGGAAATCCCCTCAGCGCTCATGTGCCAATTCACAAGCCAGCATATGATGGCTTATATCAATGTTCACCAGCGCGGTGCCAGCGCGGCAAGCATTTTTTACCGCCGCACGGGATCGTGACCCCACAAGCCCCCCTTTTGGGGGGATGATTTCACAGTCGAGGTTTATCCCGATGTCACTCAGCAGACCGGCCTTTGCTCTCGTCCTTGTCCTGGCGCTCGGCGCCTGCGACACGAGCGGACCCAAACAAACGACCGGCACCGATGGCGGCGCCAACTTGCTGGCCACCCAGTTTGGCCATGGCACCGGCAAAGCCAGTGCGGCCGGGCTAGGCCCCCTCGCGGGCACCCTGACCGGCGGCGCCCTCACCGCAGCCCTCGACTCCGCCGATCGCGCAGCGGCCCAAGGCGCAGCCCTGCGCGCTTACGCTGCCCCAATCGGCGAAACCATCACGTGGAATAACCCCAAGAGCGGCAGTCTCGGCTCGGTCACCCCAACAAAAGACGGCTATTTGGGCGATCGCACCTATTGCCGGGAGTTCCAGGAGACGATCACAGTTGGCGGGACGCGGAAGCGCGGCTATGGTACGGCCTGCCGCCAAACCGATGGCTCGTGGAAATTGGTATCCGAATAAGGGTTGCAGAGGCTCCGCTCCCCCCACAAACGGGGGCGGGCGCGAACGGCAACGCGAGAGAGGGAGGGAAGCAACAGATCGTGGCCCACATGCGCGATCCGTATCAGGTTCTCGGGGTTGGCCGCACGGCATCCCCCGAGGACATCAAAGCGGCCTACCGCAGGCTCGCCAAGCAGTACCACCCCGACCTCAACCCCGGGCGGGGAGACATTGAGCATAAGTTCAAAGAGGTGTCGGCGGCCTATACCCTGCTCTCGGACCCGGCCAAGCGACGGCGCTTCGATCAAGGCGAAATCGACGCGAACGGTGCCGAACGCCACGATTTTGGCTTAAACCGCGCCCATGCTGGCCGCAGCGCTCACGGCCGGTCGGGTGCCGATCCCTTTGCCGGGCTGAATACCGAGGACATCTTCGCCGAATTCTTTGGCAAAGGCGCGGGAGGCCGGCGCGAAACCAAGGCGCGGGGCAGCGATATTGAATATTCGGTAACCGTATCTTTCGTCGAAGCGGCGCTCGGCGCCAAACGACGGATCAACCTCTCGAACGGCAAGAGCATCGATCTTACCGTGCCGCCCGGTTCCGAATCGGAACAAAAGCTGCGCCTCAAGGGCCAAGGCATGGCCGGCGCGGGCGGCGGTCCGGCGGGAGACGCCATCGTTGAGCTTCTGGTTGACCCACACCCGTTTTTTACCCGCAAGGGACTCGACATTCATATCGAGGTGCCGGTAACGCTGCCCGAAGCCCTGCTTGGCGCCACCATCAAAGTTCCGACGCTCGACGGCACGGTGGCCCTTAAAATCCCCAAATTCTCCAACTCGGGAGCGACGCTACGGCTAAAAAACAAAGGCGTCCCAGACCCCAAAGGGCATACGCCGGGGAATCTTTTAGTGACGCTGAAAGTTATGCTGCCCGACCCGCCCGACCCGGAATTGACCCAGTTCGTTGAGAAATGGGCGCACACTCGCTCCTATGATGTGCGCAAAAAGGCCGGCTTGGAGTAAACGCCGTTTGCCACACCCGCTATGAGCGTTCTGTGCCAAGACCCAATAACCGCCCAAGTTCCGCCCCTGGCGCCAGCAGGTCAGCCAGGGTGTAATGATCTAAAACCGCGAGAAAAGCGCCCATAGCCTCGGCGACAATGCCACGGAACACGCAGGCGGAACCGATCCGACACCGATCGCTGCTGCCGTGGCACTCAACCAGCGCCAAATCATCTTCAACATGACGGATCAAGGCGCCGAGATTGATCTCCCCCGGAGGTCGGCCCAGCCGGATGCCACCATTCTTTCCACGAACGGTTTCAAGGTAACCTTTAATATTAAGATCGTAGACGACTTTCATCAGATGATTGCTCGATATTCCATAGCGATCACTGATCTCTCGAGTTGTTGAAAGGCCCGTATTTTTCAACCCGGTATGAATCAATACTCGAAAACAATAATCGGTATATCGGGTTAGTCGCATCGATCCCCCCCGCCAAAGGCCTCACTCTCGACATCTTAGTAATATACATTACCAAACTTAGTAATATATATTACGGAACTCATAGGAAACGAATAGTCTATATATTTGGAAACCAAACACTACTAAACATAGCGGCATTTTGGAATAGCGCATGTTCGCCTTAGGCCGATAAAGTTTTGGGCAAACTCGACGAGGAAAGCCTCGTCATGATGATTAGAGCCGTTTCACGCTCCGGGGTGAATCGGCTCCTTCGCGACCCGCTCTAAGAAGCGGCGGCGCCGATTCTTGCCAACTCGGCCCTCAGGGTGGCAAAGGCGGCTTCGCTGCTGGCGATCAAGTCCCGGCTGGCGGTGACGGCCTGATCCTCCTGAGCGGCCCGGCTCGCGGTTTCAATTCGCTCGGCCAAGGCGCCCAGCGCTTCGAGGCCAAAGGTTCGCGAGCTGCTCTTAATCGAGTGAGCCTCGCGCTCAAGTGCATCGCAATCACGCAGCATGATGGCTTCGCCAATGCGAATCAGCCGGGCGCGGGCATCGACAATATAACTCTCGACAATATGGTCTAACGCCCCGGCGGGAATATCATCGAGCAGGGCGCTCAACGTGCCCGAAATCATCACTGCCGCCGTCTGAGCGCGCGGGGCATCGCCCTCGCCCGCCCCGGCCCTCTCGCCCTGTGACGCCAGTTGCGCGGCGGCCGCTGCCAGCGCGTCTTGCGCGCCCCTCAGTTCCGTGAGATCGCGGATGACGCCGACGAACAAAACCTCGTCTTCGCCGGGACACAGCACCCCCACCGCCAATTGAGCCGGAAACTCCCCACCGGTCCGGCGCAAGCCCACCACGTCGCGGCCGGGCGCCCTTGGCCGTCCCGCTCCCGTTACAATATGGCGCCGGATACAGCTATCCTGGGAACCGCGCACCGACTCGGGCATCAACATGGTAACGCTGCGACCGACCATTTCGCCGGCCTGATACCCAAACAGCCGGCAGGCCGCAGGGTTGGCGGTCTCGATCACCCCCAAACTATCGAAAATGATTATGCCGTCGCCTACGGTCTCAAAGACCGTTTGCAGCCGCGCCTCCGTGCGCCGGCTAGCCTGGGCCTCCGAATCGAGGCAACGGCGATTCCATCGCCGCCCGCCCCATATCGCCACCCCGAGGACGCCAATCACCAAACTGGCGTCGTGCTCAAGGCGGGATTGCGCATCTTGCTGCAACGACGAGTCGATAACCGCCAGCGACAACACGCCCCCAAACATCGCCACGACCAAGCCAACGCTGAACCGGGAGCGAATGCCCCGCCGCCACCCGTCTTTATCCCGACTTGGCAAGCGCACAGCCTCCGACTAGTGGCCCGAATCTCCTAAATTGATGGGTAGAGGTGTTTCAGCTTGATCCGGGCGTCTGCGGTGGTGAAGTGCCAATCTGCTTTGGTGTTTTCTGCGTTTCTCTTTTTTGTCCAAGTGG
>CAIZDL010000087.1 GCA_903931735.1 uncultured Rhodospirillales bacterium | reverse complement strand
GCGTTGCTCAACATCCATCAACTTCGGGGCAGATGCATTCATCCCAGATCGCCATTTCCAACGCATTGCTGGCCAGACCAGCAACTTTCTATAAAATACTATACCTAGTGGGTGTCTGCGTCAACCGGATAGGCAGGGTTGAATTGATAATGTCTTGGATTGAAGAGCATCAAAAAAGTCAAGATATTAGTCTCGCTTTGTTTATAAAACGGACGAAGCGGGATAATGATAAAAGGGCACCCGAAACAAAGATGGCTACACATGATCGAGCATCGAAAGGTTTTTTGAAACGTTAGCGATAAAGTTTTCAATTCCAATAATCGTGAACTCCGTCAAGGAATTGAGAGCAAAATATCTAGACCATCGCGATGTTTTTGATAGGCCATTTTTTTAATCACTTATAGAGTTCTGATTTTGTGGTGGTTTTTTCATGAATGCTCCGTCAAGTGATCGTCGAATCGTTGAGCAAATGGTTTTACCCGCTGCCCTTAACGCTATTGTATCAGTTATGCGGAAGCAACTCGCCCTTGATAATGGCATGTCTCCTGAACTCGATCGTGTTCAAATACTGCTCAACCACGCGCTAAAAGAACCGGTCGAAAACCTCGCTCCGGATCGGGTAGTGAAAATTGTTCGACGTTCGAAACGAACAACGATTGAAGCCCTTGCCCCGCTGTTTGAGAATCACCCGCTGGCAACTCAATATTTGACCATGGCCTATCTCGTCGCCGAACTTTCTCAAGATGATGTAATCCGCGTCGGGGCTGCATCTTCATTTTCTGAAGCGTGGGATATCATGGTGGAGGTGATGGAGTGCGTTTCGGACAAACTGCCGGAGATGGACGAGATTGCAACGGTAGAAGCCAAAAATCTACGCTGTAGATTACGGGCGCTTGGGTATTTTGCGTGATCTGTTTGTAATCTAATTGTGTCTACACACTTTTTTGAAGACAGTTGAAATCGATGATCTTCATATGGCTGGTTGCATCGTTGGAGATCACTTGGCGCCAGCACGGTTGAAAATCTCTTTGGGCGTCTTGCCCGTTCCGTTGCCGGTCGGCAGTCCGGTTTTCCCATTGCGTCCACGTCTGCGACTTCGGACGAGGCCGTCATGATTGCGTCAATGGTACGAGAGTCGCTCAGCTTCGGGGTAACGCCGGGGTAACGGATTCTCGACAGCCGCGATGGCAATCTCGGGCATGAATCTCAGTCCAGCGGCATGATGTCGCGGCGGGGTAACCGCTACCCGGCTCGGTTCGTTACCCCAGCCGTTACCCCGAAACGAGAAAGGCCGGCTAAGCCGGCCTCGAAGTCCGCTAACCTATTGAAAAGATGGTGCCGCTGACAGGAATTGAACCCGTGACCTTCTGATTACAAATCAGCTGCTCTACCGGCTGAGCTACAGCGGCGCCTTGACGGCAAGGCTGGGAGACTAATGGCCTGGACAGGCAAAAGCAAGGCCGAAACCCGGGGGCGGAGCCTAGCGAGGGCGGCCGAGGCGGGGGCGGCGGCTCATGCGGCGAATGAGTAATGCGCCGGGGTTGCTGACGGCGACCGGCCGGGGTTCATGGGCGCTGGTAGACCGCCCGCTCAGTTCTTTTGCCGCTTGCTCCATCTCGGTGCAATCGCTGGCGATACCACACTGATTACAGTGTTCGTCAACCATTTCTTGAAACATCGACGCCAAGGTCGCCCGTGTCGCAACCCCATCTGCGCCTGTTTTGTTTTTAATGATCCCGACCAACCAATTGATTGATGCGGCGGCCGCTTTATGCTTACAAGCGTCGTTCATATGACTTCCCCCATATGGCTTCTCCCGTAGGCCGCAACGCCGATCAGGCTCAACCGGCGAGGAGTTTACCTGCCGGTCGTAAACAGTTCAATGAGGAGGTGTGGTTACCGAGTTGGCTCGACTGCCTTGGCGCCTGCGGCGAAGGCGGCGGGGTGGCGCTACTTACCAGCGCGAGCAGACGGCGCGGGCGAGCCAAACTTGCTGGTCGAATATGGGGCGACCTTACCCTGCGCGGTACGCAAAACAATACAGTTGGATGTCTCAAATTCCGCGAAGAAGTAGACGTCACCCGGTTTCGCAAGGTGTTGCGTATCGTATAGGTTCGCGCCTTCGGCAAAAGCAACGCCATAGGTTATACCGGGCGCGAAAGCGTAGAGCGCTTTCGGCCGTTGCTGGCGAAACGCGCCAAGACGGCAGAGATGCGAGAGCTTGGGATCGAGTTTCGCCCATTTCGTCGCCGCCTCGGGCAGGCGATACGCCAACACATCGAGCTTTTGGTAAACATGACCCGCAGGCGGAGGCGGCTCAATCGGCTCCACCCCCTTTGGACCGAGATGATTGGGCAGAGTCCGGTCGACTCGAAGCGGCTCAGCCCAAGAGGGGCCAACGCTGGCAGAGGACACCCCAAGCACCAAAAGCACGATCAGCGACAGCTTCAACGCAGTCATCATCGCCCCCGCGCCATCTTCCCGGGGATCGCCTGTTCCCCGCCCGGTGAGAAAGGTATACAAAGAACCATCGCTTCCGACACCCCAACATTTAAAGATGCCGACCATGATCGCCAAATCGGCCGCCTTGCGCGGCTTTGTCGCTGCCCTGGCTCTGGTGGGATGGACGCTTCCGGCGCTGGC
>CAIZDL010000086.1 GCA_903931735.1 uncultured Rhodospirillales bacterium | reverse complement strand
GGTGCTTCGTGGGTGCCGCTTTCTTGATCGGCCGATTTTACTTCTGGAAGCCGGCACCGCAGTGCGGGCTCGTGCCTTGTTGGATGCGCACCCTGATATTGCGGTGGCCATCCTTGATGTTGTCATGGAAACCGATGACGCAGGAATTGGCCTGATCGGCACCATTCGTGATGACTTAAAGCGGCGCGCCTTGCGAATTGTCATGCGCACGGGGCAACCCGGCCTTGCTCCTGAACGCGAAGTGATCGAACGGTATGAGATTAGTGATTATCGCCTAAAAAGCGATCTGACTGCGGCAGCTCTTTATACCTCGGTGATTGTGGCGCTTCGATGGTATCACGAAATTTTTTGCCGCTGTCAGGCGGAAGAGTTTTTACGCCAGGCAAAGGAAATAGCTGAACGCGCCGAGCTTCAGTCGAAAAATGAAGAGCGCAGGTTTCGGGACTTCGCAGAAGCGTCGGCAGATCTATTTTGGGAAACGGATGCTGCTAAGCATGTTACCTTCTTTAGTCGGTATGAAGCTTTTATTGACTCGACACCAATCTCGGGGACATTGCCTTTCGATGTTACGCGATTGGGTGTTATTATTCAAGGCGATGGCCGAGAGAATTGGTCGCTTATCCTGGATGCGTTAGACAAGAAGCGCGCATTTCGGTCCTTGGAGATATCATTTCGGAATTTGGCTGGTGATTGCCGGTATTTTTCGTTTACCGGCGTGCCTTGTTTTGATGATTTTGGACATTATCAGGGCCATCGGGGCACCTCAACCGATGTTACTGAGCGGCGACGGTCGGAGTTTGCATTAAGGGCGCGTGAAAAGGCTGAGGCTGCTGAAGCGGTGGCGACTGCCCAGCAGCGCCGCTTCCAGGATTTTGCCGCAAGCTCTGCCGATTGGTATTGGGAAAGCGACGAGGCGGGACGGGTTACATATCATTTTCAACCCAACTCAACTGTAATTCATCCGCCCTTATTCTTGAAAGCGCTGGAACGGTTTTTTCACGAGCAGAATGATAACAGGAGTGCGCTCAATCAACAGTTTTGGGCGGACTATCGGGCTTTATTGAATGGCCGGCAGGCATTTCGGGACTTGGAATTCGGGCTGGAATTTGGCGATGGGGATAATCGCTACCTCACAGTGAGCGGCGTGCCAGCCTACGACCCTGGCGGGCATTATATCGGCTATCGGGGGACAACTCGCGATGTCACAGCGCGGAAACAGGCTGAAGTTGCGCTGAGTGCGACGAATGAGCACCTTCAGCGGACCTTGATTGATTTGCGCAAGACCCAAAATCAGTTGGTTCATGCTGAAAAGATGACGGCTCTTGGGCAACTGGTTGCCGGGGTTGCTCATGAGGTTAATAATCCTCTTGGTTTCGTTATTGCCAATCTTGAAAGTCTTGATGAATTAGTGAAAGATGTATTTGCGGCGTATAAAGATGCTCAAGAGTCTTTTGCCGATAGCGCTTCGCCTCATTTACTGGAAAAATGGTCTGAGATACAGGCGCGCTATGATATCAATTTTATTATCGAAGATATCGGAGCGCTGTTGCCTTCGTCTTTGGCGGGGCTTGATCGAATTGCTCAGATTATCAAGCACCTTCGGCAGTTTTCCCGCTCGGATGAGGGAAGTTCTCGTCGGGAGAGTTTGAAAGATCTTATTCTGATCAACCTTGAATTGGTAAAACGGCAGCTCGGGGAAAAGAACGTTAAGATTATTTGTGATGTGCCGGTTTTACCCGCGGTTGAATGTCATCCGGGGGAAATGAATCAGGTAATTATGAACCTGATTGTGAATGCCGAACATGCAATGCCGCAGGGCGGAACACTCACCATCACCGGTCGGCGCGAAGGTGATCGCTATGTTCGGATCGAGTTTTGTGATACGGGCCTTGGTATCCCAAACGACATTATCGATAAAATATTTGAACCATTTTTCACAACCAAGCCTGTTGGTAAGGGTACCGGGCTCGGTTTATCGATTACCTATGGAATTATTACAAACCGGCATGGTGGCACGATAGACGTGAAATCTGAGGTGGGTAAGGGGACTGTATTCACAATTATAGTGCCAATTGACTTGCCGATCGGAACTAAATAGTTAGCTCTCTCGCGCAGATGCTTTACTCCGAGGGGCTGGGGTTAATATTCACGTCGGCGGGCTCGCTTGTTTTGGTGCGGAGAGGTTTGAGGGTGGTTTGGTGAATCCAGCCAATGAGCATAAGTGCCAGCCCAAGCCCAAGGAACGACGCAACCCTTAATAGCCCTGTAAGGGTGCTCATGTCGAAAATAAACACTTTGAGGACGGTCGCGAGGATCACGCTCAAGGAGGCAGAGCGCAGGGCGGTGCTGTCGAGGCGCAACCCAAGCGCGAGCAGGGCGCCGCCGTAAGCGAGCCAAAGCGCGGAATACGCATACCACTCGGTGTCGCTGGGGACTATCCAGGCCAGAATTGGGCCTTGAAAAGCGTGGCGCACCGTTAAAGTCACAAATACCCAGGTGAGCACGATGGCCGCAACGCCGCCGCAGGTTTGAATCGGGCCGAGTTCGTGGGATCGGGCCGGCGCTGCCGATTGTTGGCGCCGGGCTTCAAGGGTGAACAAGGCGGCCAGAAGTGCAGGCCCCCCATAGTTTAAAGTGACTAGGTTGAATAACGGCCAGACTCCAACAGAAAAAGAGTGTAATAGTGGATTCCAGGCTAGCAACCCCAAGATTATGACATGACCAAACGCTAGGACAGCCAATATTTTCCAGGCCGCGCTAATAATCGGGCTTAACCGATTGCGATCTGCCCGCATGAGCACAAGCGCCAGCCCGCCCCACCAAAGAACTTGCAGGCCTTGCTCCAAGGCTTGGTATTGGTGATCGATAAGTGTTCCACCGCCGACCCAGTGCCGAAGCTCCAGCGAGACCAGCAGCACCATAAAGGCGATCCAGCCCGCCTCTAGCAGATCGGCAAGCAGGCCCGGCGGGGATTGTGGGGCGGTGGCGTCTTTTCGGTTCGCTTGGAACATAAGTTGGGCGACACGGAATGCCAGGAGCGGCACCCCATAACCATAGAGCAGATCATTGAAAATTAAGGTTGTTCCAATATCATAGCCCGCAATGCCCGGGTTGAGCACCAGTCGCACCAAAACCGTGACAACCAGGGCCAAAGCGATCAGACGCATTTCTGGAACGCGCGTCCGGCGCTCGATCCAGGCCAGCGCGGGCAACTGAAGGGCGATTGCCACGGTTAGCCAAAAATCGTGCAAAATCATCACGAGGGATAAGGTGACGGCGGCAACCACCCCCGCCGCATAGGTCGCAAGCGACACCGCCAGCACCGGTGCGTAATCGACGCGGCGATGTAGGGAACTGGTGGCGCTAAGAAAAATTGCAGCCAAAATCAACGCCGTCGCCGCCCATGGTGGGGCGATGGCGCTTGAAGCGGTGTGGCTGTAGGCGATGATCAGCACCAGCAGGGGGGCCAAAACCGAAAGGAGCGACCAGGGCCATGGTTTTGCCGTCCGTTGGGCGCCCAACCAGCTCCCAAAGCCGAATATCAGCGCGATCGCGAACCCTGTCAGGGTATAGGGCATGAAGTCGGGCTCGAACAGCGCGTGAGGGAGATGGCCGGTCGGCTGGCCTTCGGCAACCCCAATCCAGCCGGAGTCGCGGGGCAGGGGAAAGAGCCAGGCGAGATAGCCGAGAGTGGTGGTGCTGCCAACTATCCAGGGCAGGGGAATTAGGTCCGGCCCGCGCAAAGCTGCCCATTGGGTGAAGACTGCGGCGGCGCCAAGCCACAACAGGGCCGCTAGCCCATAATCTTCAAGGCGGAGCCCAATAAAGAAGATCAGCATCGCCCCGGCGGTGGCGGTGCCCACGAATATTAAGGGCGGGGGGGTGCTCAGCCGAGTGGCTTCGGCCCCCGGCTCGGAGACGGACAGATGCAGGCCAACCGGACATAGTAGCAGAACAAAAAACGCAAAGCCGCCCGTAACCACGGTGTCGGCCGCCTCTTGATGGCTGGCGAGCCAGATCAGAGTCCAGCCAATTGCGGCGGCAAGGGCCACCCACCCTAGCCACCACCACCCTTTGTGCCGAACCACAGCGAGGCAGGTTGCGACGACTGCCGCGAGATATAAGAAGAGTTCAAGTGCTGCGGGGTCGATTTCGCCCCCCACGAGCGCCGGCACCGCGAAAGCGCCAATCAGCCCGATGAGAGCAATGATCGGACCATGACGCAGGGCCATAAGCAAAGATGCCAGTGCAATAATCGCAAGCATTAGGAAGGCCGGCAGCGGATCGATCAAGTTATAAACGGCGTAGGCGCCATAACAGGCGGTAAATAGCATGGTGACGCCGCTGCCGATCAACGCGGTTTGGCTGGTGACGGTGGGCATGGTGCCACCCGGGCATGGCGGTTGAGAGAGGCTGTGGCGCTCAAGCCACTCCCCGGTGGTGATAAGGGCAGACCCAAGAACAACGCCGGCAATCACCCGGGCCAGCGGGCCGAATAGCCCATTATCAATTGAATATCGAATGAGAAAGACCCCCGCGAGCCCAAGCGCCACCGCACCGACCCAGACCAACCCGCGCCCGGCCAGCCATTCGAAAACCGGTATGTTCGTGCTTGGCCCGCTCACAGCGGTAGGTATTGGTGGGGGCGCGGGCTGCGGGGCGGGCGGTGCCTGAGTGATGGCCTCGGTGACGCCCTCGCTCGCCTGTGGAGCCAGAATCGATTCTAGTTTGGCCAGCCGTGCGCGCGCTGCTTTCAGCTCGAGAGCCATGGCCTTGGTTCGCCCGAGCGCAATCCATGCCATCAGGCCGATTACCAGCGTTAAGAAATCCATCATGCTGAAGTCGCCCGCACTTTGTTTTGCCCCGATTTTGGGAAGCATATGCCGTTTTTAGGCAATAGGAACTCAAATGTTGTCATCGTTGGGGCTCGTGCGGTGGCCTTGGCGGTATCCGGTCTGGTCAGAGCGACAATTCGGATTGAAAACCCGGGAATCCAGAGGTACTGTCGAGCCCGTGAGGCTTGATAAATTTGGTCACGGATCAGGTGGGGGGCGCGCGATGGGCAGGTTTTCAAATGGGTTTGTGGCGGGCCGAGGACCGGTGGAGCCGAACGCGAATTGCCTTCCTGCTGGCGTTGACCCCATAAAAGCTGGTGAGCGGGTTGGTCGGTGGAGTGGATTGCTTTGTAATATCCTCTTCACAACGGCTCTTTCGTTAACCCTTGCCGTTGAAGCCGGTGCTCAGCAAAATGCTGGCGGGCGGACCCAGAATAGTGGTGCCGTGAGCCACCAACAAAGTGCGGCTCCCAGCACCGCCAGCCAAACTTCCGTGGCGCCAGCGGATGTGCCTGCCGATGCTGGCGCAGACCGGCGCGGTCATGCGCAGCCGGGCCGGGTCGCGCCGGGTGGCTCATCGCGTCAATCCCAGGGGCAACCGGCGTATCCGGTAATGCCGTCGGCATCGTCGGTTCCTGGTGGCGGAATGTTGTCCGGCGGTGGCGGCCGTCCGCAGGGCAACAGGCAGAACCAGGGGATCTCGAAGCGGCCGGACGATGGGCCGTACACGATAACTCCGCCTAAGCCCGGGCAAGGGAGGGCCGATGTTGGCCCAGGGGAGCTGGGCCAGCCCCAAGGTAAAGTGCCGCCTAAGGTATCGCCGAAGCCACCAGCGCAACCGCCAGAAGCGATCGAACCCGGTGCGCCTCACCGGCACACCACCGGCGGGTCCCCGGTGGGCGATAAACACACTCAGGCTATTGGTCTGCCTCAGCCGGGCGGGCAAACTGAGCCTAACGGGCAAACTCAAGTGTCGCCCGGGCAACCGCGGCCGCCGTCGACTGATCCGCATCATCCGCATGGTGCGCCGCCGCATCTTCCCGCCGGGCCGATTATGCACAGCCAGCCGGCTGCGCCGATCTCCCCGCTTGGACCCGCGCCTGTGGCTGAGCGCCCGCCACCGGCATCGCAAGTTCAGCACCCGCCGGTGGTGGTTACCCCGCCGCCGGTGGTGTTGCCCCCGCCGGTGGTTACCCCACCACTCCCGGTGGTGACTCTCCCGCCGGTGTTCACCCCGCCGCACCCGGTGGTGGCTCCTCCTCCGGTTGTCACCCCGCCACATCCGGTGGTTACACCCCCGCCGGTGATCACCTCGCCACATCCGGTGGTTACACCCCCGCCGGTGATCACCCCGCCACATCCGGTGGTTACACCCCCGCCGGTGGTCACCCCGCCACATCCGGTGGTTACACCCCCGCCGGTGATCACCCCGCCACATCCGGTGGTTACACCCCCGCCGGTGATCACCCCGCCACATCCGGTGGTTACACCCCCGCCGGTGGTCACCCCACCACATCCGGTGGTGGCTCCCCCTCCGGTGGTCACCCCGCCACATCCGGTGGTGGCTCCCCCTCCGGTGGTCACCCCGCCACATCCGGTGGTTACACCCCCGCCGGTGATCACCCCGCCACATCCGGTGGTTACACCCCCGCCGGTGATCACCCCGCCACATCCGGTGGTTACACCCCC
>CAIZDL010000085.1 GCA_903931735.1 uncultured Rhodospirillales bacterium | reverse complement strand
TCCCCCACATTGGCGCCGCCGTAAACGCCGCCCTCGCAGCGTGAGCCAACTCGAGCATCTGACCGCTTACTATAGTTCGGGCCATGAGCTGGTGTGTGGGAGCGTATGGTGATCGGTTGGTTACCGCGGAGACGGGCGCATGATGTCACCCGGCTTGTTCTGAGTTGCGCCCGATCGTCGGAAGCTGGCTTGGTGGCTCTAACGCAATTTTTGAACGGACATGAATGATGGCTCTGGAATCGGAACATTTGGTGGTTGCCGCGGAGAAGATGCAAGGCCGACCGTTGTTGTCCGGGGATGGCGCTAAAGCCGGGTTTCGGAGGGATACCCAGGCGGGAATGATGAAGGTGTTGCAGACCCTGCGCCGTCGCCGGGTCGCTATTTTGGCCACCTGCGCGGTGGTGACCGTGCTCGGCATTTTGGCCTCCTTCCAGGTGACGCCGACCTTCACCGCGGAAGCATTGGTCATGATCAATATCCGCAAAACCAACGTTGTCGATCTTCACTCGGTTGTTTCCGGTTTGCCGCCGGAGAACAATATGGTGAGGAGCGAGATGGATATTCTGACGTCGCGGACGTTGCTGGGCAAGGTTGTCGATAAGCTGCATTTGACCACGGACCCGGTTGTCAATCCGAGCTTGGAGGCCAAGAGTTCGTTACTGCGACTGCTCAGTCCCATCGAGTGGTTGCCGGCGCAATGGGCGAATGCCATCTTTGGCGCGCCTAAGGTTTTGCCGCCCGAGGTGGCCGAGGCGCGCGCCCGTGCCAACGCGGTTACGGTGCTCTCAAAATGGCTGAAAGTGACCAACGACGGCCGGTCTTACAGTATTCGGCTGGTGGTGACCTGCCCCGACCCCAAGAAAGCCGCCGAGATCGCCAATATGGTCGCCGATGTTTACTTGGTGGATCAGCTTGAAGCGAAATATGAAGCCATTCGTCGGGCCAATGATTGGCTGAATCAAAGGCTTGTTGGCTTGCGCGAAACCCTTCAGGCGGCGGAACGGGCCGTCCAGGCCTATCGCGAGAAGTCCGGCTTGGCCCAGACGCGCGGTTCGACTGTCACCGGGCAGCAGCTTTCTGAAATCAATACACAGCTGGTCTTGGCCCGTTCGGAGCATAGTCAGGCGGAGGCGCGGTTGCGCAACGCGCAATCTTTCGTCAGGGGCGGAAATCCGGGCGGGGTTGATGCTGTCGCGAATGTGCTGGCGTCGCCGTTGATTCAGGCGCTCCGCCAACAAGAAAGCACGGTGCGCCGCAAGGACGCCGAAATGTCCGGCCGCTATGGGCCGGAGCATCCCCAGCGTATCAATGTTCGCGCCGAACTCGATGATATTCGCCGCAAGATTGATGAGGAGACTCGGAAGGTCGTTCTCAGTCTCGCCAATGAGGTCGATGTCGCGAAGGCCAAGGAGCACAGCCTTGAAATGGCGTTGGGTGACCTGGAGGGCAAGGCCAACGTCGCCATGCGCGCCGAAGTCGGGTTGGGTCAGCTTGAGCGGGAGGCCGAGTCGGCTCGGACCCTGTACCAGAACATGCTGGGGCGTTTTAAAGAAGTGGGACAGCAAGGAGGGCTAGAGGAAAGCGATGCCCGTGTTGTCGCTTTCGCCGAAGCTCCGACCACGCCGTCGTTCCCAAAGAAGTCGTTGTTCGCGATCTTATCGTTACTGGCCGGGCTGGGGCTTGGTATTATGGTCGCCTTCATCCTCGATCGATTTGATCGCGGTTTCCGCGGGGCGGAGGACATTGAGGAGAAGTTTAACGTTCCGGCACTGGCGCTGGTCCCGATGCTGAGTTCGGCAGGCGCCCGGCCGGAAGAGTATTTGCTGGAGAAGCCATTGTCGGCCTATGCCGAGTCGATTCGGACGTTGCGAACCGGTATTCAGTTCAGCAACATCGATTCGCCGGTTCGGACATTGGCGATCACCTCGTCGGTTCCCAGTGAAGGCAAGACGGCACTCGCCTTTAGCCTGGGGCGGCAGGTGGCACAATCGGGGGTGCGGGTGCTGTTGATCGACGGTGACCTTCGCCGCCCCCGCCTCGGAAAGCTGTTTAAAACGAGGAAAGATCAACCCGGACTTTTTGATCTTATCGCCGAGCAGTGCACACTTGAAGATGCGGTGGTGGTTGATGAAAAGACCGGCCTTCATGTGCTTCCCTGCCATGCGATGGCATCGAGCGCTCATAATATTCTTGGCTCCCGCCGGATGGGGCAGTTGTTGACCTCGCTGCGCGATCTCTATGACTTCATCTTGGTTGACACCCCGCCGATCATGGCGGTGTCGGACGCAGCGCTGTTGTGCGCGTTTGCCGATTGCACCTTGTTCGTGGTGCATTGGGGAAAAACACCACGGGAAGTCGTTTCGTCGGCGATTAACCAGTTGTTCAACTTCGGTATCAAGGTGACCGGCGTTGTCGTGTCGCAGGTTGATCTCAAGCGTCATGCCACTTATGGTTATGGTGACTATGGGTATTATTATGGACGCTATCGTGAGTATTACCATAACTAGTCCCACTCGCTAACTGCGGCTGCGGGACTTTAGGCCAGGGTGGAGGATGCTCCGCCCTGGCCTTTTTCGTGAGGAGTGGGGGGATTAGAGCGCAAACCGGGAGTCAATTCGGGCGACAAGCCCATCTCGGCCACCACGGCGGCCATGAAGGGGTCGGTCTCGCCTCGCCGCAGGCCCGGCCGAGTCGACATAAAAGTGCTTGCCAAACCCGGCGCTTGAACAGCGCCGCCGACCATTTTGGCGCGTGAGGCGGCGAAATTCTGCACTGATGTTTGCACCCGTGTTAAGGACGGTGCAATGAGCCAAGTTCATTTCATCACAGGTGCCGAGCGGCGACGCCGGTGGAGCAAACGCTCGGCGAGCAAGGGATGATGTGGCTACCGCCCCATGGCAATCAACGGATTGACCTCTGTTGCCATCGAGCCTCGTGGGACGCGTCAGTTAACGTGCTGGGGTTAGCGGTTTCCAAAGGCCACCGGCCTTTGGTGGGGTCGGCGGGGCAAAGCCCCGACAAAACGTTCGGCCCCGACAAAACGCTCAGAATGCCTTCGGCGACCAAAGGCCGGCGGCCTTTGGAAACCCGGACTTTTACCGTGCCATCCGGCCCTGGCTGGTGGAGACGTCTTCGAGGAACCAGTTCGTGGCCTTGGTGTTGGCCTCTGGCATGACCAGGGCAAAGTCTTCGCCCGTCGCCGGACAGATAGCGGCAAGATATCGGCCGACGTGAAGCGCCGATCACAAAGACCAAGGGGGCGAGCGACCCGGCGCCCAACCAAGTCCATCAAGCGCATGGGCTTGCACCAACATCCGCGAGACCGTCCGCCGTTAACGACGAGGGAATCACGCGGACGCTAACGATGGCAACCCCTGCGATGAGTCGCGATCAGGGCTCGGCAGTATGCCATGCAATTATAGTCAATTTCGTGTCCAGGAAAACCGGCGGCGGGACAAACAGAAGGCCTTGGACACTTTTTCTCTCCCTGAAGGTTCGGACGTTTGTTAAAGTGCCCCGAGCACCGGTTCATGCGATCACGGCAGGGTTATTGGTCGCCTCAGGCGGCAGGGCGCTTCAATTTACCAGAGCGGAAACGTCGTGGCCACGATATCTCCCGGACCAGCGGAAATACTGGAAGACGTGGGCACGAGATTAAAATTTTCTACATAAGGTCTATAGATAGGGACAGTCCATGACTTCTCCTCCAGCTTCAGACCGACCGGGCAGCGAGGCGAGCAGTATTCCCGCCACGCTTCGCCAATCGGATGCTTCATCGGATCAAAACTCTCCGATGAAAGCTTCGGAGCGGTTGATACAGCGCTTCGGCGGCATTCGGCCGATGGCCAATAAACTGGAAGTCCCGGTTACTACAGTACAGGGCTGGAAAAAACGCGGCGCCATTCCCGGAACGCGGATCAATGATTTACGCCTCGCCGCCCAGCGCCACGGCATCAAGTTGGA
>CAIZDL010000084.1 GCA_903931735.1 uncultured Rhodospirillales bacterium | reverse complement strand
TGATCAGCTCAGCACCGCAGCGTAACGTCCAATGGTCCGGCGCCCACCCATTTGCAACAGCGCCCGGGACATCCCCTCACGAGAGCCCTCCCAGGGTTAGAGCGGATTCAACGCCACCCCTTCGCCACCCGCTTTAGCAGTGCGGCTTGGGCAACGGCTCCAAGGTTTCGAGCACGGCATTGATGGTAAAGTCGCCGTAGTCGATCTGCATAGCCTCGGCAATGCCATTATGCAGCAACAGCATACTCATTTCATATTCCGGCGCCGCGCTGTCGCTCTTGGTCGGGAAGAAGGCGAGACGAACCGGCCACGCCGGCCCGGCCAGCAGCCGCTTCTCTCGCTTGGCATCCAACCGCAGCACCTCGACGCTCGGGCGGTCTTTCACCCCGAGACCGGCGGCAAGCCCGCCCTTCAACATCAGCCGATTGCCGATCGCGGCGCTAATGTCGGTCGGCCCATCCACGTCGGCGCCGTCGTAGACGCTGCGCCACACCAGATGATCGCCCGCCAGCGCCCGTTCCAGCAAAACCAGCGTGTGCCCGGTGGGATAAAGCGTCCCCGCCGCCAGCCGGACATCATCCCCCTCGGGCTTGATTAAGTGGATCGAGCTGCCCTTGCCGTGCGCATCGGGCCGGACATCGCCCTTAATCTCCTCGTCGACCTGACCGTTAACTGTTTTGCGCACCGTAAAGTGATAGTGCGTCCCCGACTTCGACTCCAACGTGGCGTAGTTGGTGGTCATGTTGACCTCTTCACCCTCGGCATAAAGAAAATTCAGCCGAAAATGCTGTTCAACCGCCCAGGCATCACAGGTGTCGGTCCACTGGAACATCATGCGCCCGGTGGCATCGACCACGGCGCTGCTGTTGCGGGCATTGAGCAGCGACAACCGATAGATCGCCCGGTGCGGCACCACGCTCAGCTTCGCCGTTCCGGGCGCTGCGGCATGGCCCATATCCACCGGCAAACAAATAACTGCGGCGACCACGGCGGCAGCGGCGCGCATAAGAAGACGGCGATAAGGCAAGGTGACAACCACAAGCAAGAGGGCACGGCAGGAGGGCTCGGAGCTTGACGCCCGCAACTATGCGGGTTTTTATGAGCTTTCGAAAGCACCCCACCGGGCTTTCCCAATAACGGGGCAGGGATGTGGCAGATTGGCAAACCAAAGACCGCCCAACGGTCGTTTTAAGCCGACAGCTCCCCACTCAGGTTGAGGCGCGGGCGGCGGGGCGCTATCACTTGCGGACCAACGCCGCCGACACGCCCCTCGACGGGCCGGCGTTGGTCGCGCGCTGCGCTGGCGCCGATTCCCTCGTGGTCTGCCCCGCCGACCGGGTAAGCGCCGCGACCATTGCCGCCCTGCCACCATCGGTGCGGATTCTTGCAACCTTTTCCGTCGGCACCGACCATATCGACTTGGAGGCGGCGCGCACGCGCGACTTGGTGGTCACCAACACCCCCGACGTGCTGACCGCCGCCACCGCCGAAATCGCCATGCTGCTGATTCTCGGTGCCGCCCGCCGCGCGGTGGAAGGGGAACGGTTGGCCCGCGCACCGCGCGACGCCAACGACGCCTGGACAGGGTGGACGCCAACCCAATTGCTCGGCCGGCAACTCACGGGAAAACGGCTGGCGATTCTCGGCATGGGGCGAATCGGCCGGGCGGTGGCCGAGCGCGCCCGCGCCTTCGGCATGATCATTCATTATTGCAACCGCAGCCGCTTGCCGCCCAAGCTGGAATGCGGCGCGACCTACCACGCCTCGGCCGACGAGATGCTGGGAATCGCCGATTTTCTCACCGTGCATTGCCCGGCCACCGCCGAAACCAAGGGCTGGCTCACGGCGGACCGAATCGGGCTGATGCCTCCCGGCGCGATCGTGGTCAACACCGCGCGCGGTGCCATTGTCGATGATGTGGCGATGATCGAGGCGCTCAAAACCGGCCGGCTGTTTGCCGCCGGGCTCGACGTTTACGACGGCGAGCCGGTGATCAATCCGGGCTATCAGGCGCTCCCCAACGTCTTTTTGCTGCCCCACCTCGGCAGCGCCACGGTAGAGACCCGCAACGCCATGGGCTTTCGCGCCCTCGACAATCTCGATGCCTTTTTTGAAGGCCGGGAGCCGCCAGACCGGGTAGTGTGACCCTGCTCCGCCGCAATTCCCGCCCTAACGACCATCCGCTCTAAATACCAAACGCGACCCGGCGATCGTTTTTGTTGATCAACGTGCGATACCGCGCCACCGCCCACAGCGGGAAATAAGCGGCATAGCCATGATACCGCAGATAAAATACCCGGGGGAACCCAACGCCGGTGTAAAGTTTTTCGTCCCAGCGCGCGCCGGTACGCGGCGCCTGCTCCAGATAAGCAACGCCCCTGCGCACGGCGTCGCTATCAACCTCCCCCGCCGCCATCAAGCCCAACAACGCCCACGCGGTTTGAGAGGGGGTGCTGGCTTTAACCGCCGTTTTGCGCGCTGCCCAATAGGTGGCACAATCCTCGCCCCAGCCGCCATCGGGCAACTGGCGCAGCAACAACCAATTCGCCGCCTTGCGAATCGCCGGATGCTGATGGTCCATGCCCACGGCGTTCAACGCACACAGCACCGACCACGTCCCATAAACATAGTTGGTGCCCCAACGGCCGAACCACGAGCCATCGGGTTCCTGCTCCTTAAGCAGGTAATCGACGCCCTTTTTGACCGCCGGATGGTCGACGCCATAGCCGATCTGGGCCAAAAAGCCGACACAGCGCGCCGAAACATCGGCCGAGGGCGGGTCAAGCAAGGCGCCATGATCGGCGAACGGAATATGATTGAGGTAATGGTGGGTGTTATCGGCGTCATAGGCGCCCCAACCACCATTGCGGCTCTGCATCCCGACCACCCACTCGGCGGCCCGCTCCCACGCCTCGCGATAGCGCTCGTCGCCGGTGCGATGCAGCGCCATGCCAACCACAGCGGTGTCGTCAACGTCGGGATAATAGGCGTTGCCATATTGAAAAGCCCAACCGCCGGGACGCAAGCCCTTCGGTGCGCTATCGGCCCAGTCACCAACGGTATCGAGAATCTGGCGATCCCGCAGCCAATCGAGCGCGCCTTGAACGGCCGACCCATCGCCGTGGTCGCCCGCTTCCATCAAGGCGTGGGCGGCAAGGCTGGTGTCCCAAACCGGGGAAACGCACGGCTGGCAATAGCCACCTTGCCGATTGCGGACCAGCAACTTATCAACCGCAGCGCGGGCGGTAACGAAATCCGGGTGATCTTTGGGATATCCCAGCGCGTCATAGGCCATAACCAGGAACGCCATGGGCGGAAAAATCGCACCCAGCCCATCCTCGCCGTTCAGCCGTTCCCCGATATAGGCCAGCGCCTTATTTATGGCGTGCTCGCGCACCCGCCGGGGCCACAACCCATCAACCTTTTGCAACACAGAGTCGAGCCCGAGCAAAATATTGCCCCAGGTCGAACCTGTCGGGTTGATATTATAGACTTTTTCCAGCTCTGGCGCCGTAACGAACAGCTCGCGGATATCCACCCCGGCGCAATTGCGCGGCTTCGGCTTCAGCGCTTGCAGAATCAGCATCGGGATCATGGTGATCCGCGACCAATACGACACCTTGGACAGATGAAACGGGAACCAGCGCGGCAGCAGCATCACCTCGACCAGAATCACCGGCGTGCCGCGCCACGGAATCTGGCCATAGAGCGCCAGCAGGAACCGGGTGAGGACGTTGCACCGGGAGGCCCCGCCATAAGCGAGAATAGCATTGCGCGCCCGCACCATATGCGGGGCTTCCAGATCGTCGCCGATCAACTTAAGGGCGTAATAGGCCTTGACCGAGGCGCTGATGTCGAAATCGCCGTCATAAAACAGCGCCCAACCACCGTGCTCGCCCTGATCTTTGCGCAAATAGCGGCCGATCTCGGCCTCGATCTCGGGATCGGGGTCGCCTAGGAAATGCCGGAGCATGACGTATTCGGCGGGGATGGTGGCGTCGGCCTCCAACTCAAACACAAAGTGACCGTCCGGCTTTTGCAAAGCCACGAGCTGCGATCGCGCACGATCGATCAGATCTTCTACGGTATCCTTAATGCCGAATGCTAAACCGTCCATGACCGTTCCCGATCTTTTTTTGACCATGATCAACCGGGCCGCTATGACCACTTCTTGGAAGATTGGGGTAGATAGGCGAGATTCGGGGCGGGCCACAAGGCCATACGCACATATCGCCCCGGTTTTCGCCGATTTGTTGCTAATCTGTCATAGCTGCGGCCGAGAGGGCTCACAAAATATGGATAACCGGCCCCACATATGGTAACCCTCCGGGCATTCGAGGATAGGTTACGAAGGCGACGACGAAGCCATGGCCGGCCATTCGCAGTTTAAAAACATCATGCACCGCAAGGGCGCGCAGGACATCCGGCGCGGCAAGATCTTCAATAAGCTCGCCCGCGAGATCGCGGTGGCGGCCAAATCGGGGCTGCCCGATCCCGGCGCCAACCCCCGGCTGCGGGCAGCGATTCAGGCGGCGCGGCAGCAGAACATGCCGCGCGACCGCATTGATCGCGCAATAAAAAGCGGCTCGCCCGGCGGCGACACCGCAGCCTATGAAGAGGTGCGCTACGAGGGATATGGCCCCGGCGGCATCGCCCTGATCGTTGAAGCGTTGACCGACAACCGCAACCGCACGGCGGCCGAAGTGCGCTCGGCCTTTACCAAAAGCGGTGGCGCGCTGGGCGAAACCAACTCGGTCAGCTTTATGTTCAATCGCTGCGGGCTGATTTATTACCCCGCCGCCGCCGCCTCGGCCGACGCGATTTTTGAAACCGCCCTCGAAGCCGGCGCCGATAACGTCGAATCGGACACCGACGGCCACCAGATCACCACCTCGGTCGAAGGCTTTGCCGGCGTGCGCGACGCCCTCGAGTCCGCATTTGGCACCGCCGAAAGCGCCCGGCTCGGCTGGCTACCAATCAACACCCTCACGCCGGAGGAGGACACCGCCGCAACCCTCCTCAAGCTGATCGATACCCTCGAAGACAACGACGACGTTCAAACCGTCGAAGGCAACTTCGACATTCCCGAAGCCCTGATGGAAAAGCTGGCGGGATAGCCGACACACCAACCAGAGCAAAGGGTCGCTCCAGCGGCGCAAGAGAGGGAACCAGCACGAGGTGGCACAGCAGGGGAGCGCGCGGGTGATCGGGATCGACCCCGGACTACAGCATACCGGCTGGGGTGTGATCGATGTGGCGGGCAATTCGTTGCGCCATGTCGCCGATGGCGCCCTCCACTCCAGCAGCGACCGCTCGCTGGCTGAACGGTTGTGCCAGCTTCACGACGCGCTGGTGGAGGTTATCGCGACCTGGAAGCCGGACGAGGCGGCGGTAGAAGAAATTTTCGTCAACAAAAACCCGGCGTCCACGCTAAAGCTCGGGATGGCGCGGGGCGTGGCGCTCCTGGTTCCGGCGCGGGCCGGGCTGCCGGTGACCGAATACGCCACCAACCTGATCAAAAAGTCGGTGGTGGGGGCCGGGCACGCCGATAAAACCCAAGTTCAGATGATGATGCGGGTGCTGCTTCCGGGCTGCGTCATCAAGTCGGCCGATGCGGCAGACGCCCTCGCGGTCGCGGTGTGTCACGCGCACCACCGCTCAACCCGGCGGATGTGGCAGGAGAGCCGGGCATGATCGCCAAACTCACCGGACGACTCGATTCAAGCGGCGCCGATCATGCGATAATCGACGTTGGCGGGGTTGGCTATCTGGTGTTTTGCTCGGCGCGCACGCTCTCGCGGCTCGCCTCGGGCGCCGACACCGGGAGCGGCGCAGTTTCGGTGTTGGTCGACACCCATGTTCGGGAGGACGCCATCACCCTTTATGGCTTCGCCGAAGCGGGCGAGCGAGACTGGTTTCGGCTGTTGATCACGGTGCAAGGGGTGGGCGCGCGGGTGGCCAACGCGCTGTTGTCGGTGCTTTCCCCGGAAGACCTCACCCGCACCATCGCGGCGCAAGACAAAACCGCCCTCACCCGCGCCGATGGCGTTGGGCCGAAATTGGCGAGCCGGATCCTTTCGGAGCTGAAAGATAAGGTCGGCGGCATCGCGCTTGGCCGGGCGACACAGGGCGCCGCTACTCCCGCCGGGGCCAGCGTTCCCGAGAGCGGCGCGCTCGGCGACGCCGTATCTGCGCTGGTCAACCTTGGATATGGCCGCACCGAAGCCTTTGGCGCCGTAATGAATGCAGGCAAAGAGCTGGGCTCGACCGCTGGCGCATCGGCGTTGATCGGCTGGGCGCTTAAAGCCCTTGGGTCTGCGCGATGAGCGCCGCGCCCACAACAAAAGGCCGCCCCGCGCCAGCGGCGAAATCAGAACCAGCACCAGCGGTGAAAACAGGACCAGCGCCAGCGGCGAAAACAGAACCAGCGCCAGCGGCGAAATCAGGACCAGCGCCGGCCGAGCGCACGGTTGATCGCGCGGCGATTGCCGGCGATGGCGTGGAAAGCTCGATCCGGCCGCAAACCCTGGCCGAGTTCGTGGGCCAGCAAGATGTGCGCGAGAACCTCGCCATTTTCATTTCGGCGGCCCGCCAGCGCGGCGAAGCGCTCGACCATGTGCTGTTTCACGGCCCACCCGGCCTTGGCAAAACCACGTTGGCGCAAGTGGTCGCGCGCGAGCTTGGGGTTGGCTTTCGGGCAACCTCGGGGCCGGTGATCGTGCGCGCGGGCGACCTTGCGGCGCTGCTCACCAATTTACAGCCGCGCGACGTGTTGTTCATCGATGAAATTCACCGGCTGTCGCCGGCCGTCGAGGAAATCCTTTATCCGGCGATGGAGGATTTTCAGCTCGATCTGATCATCGGCGAGGGGCCGGCGGCGCGCTCGATCCGCATCGATCTGCCGCCCTTTACCCTGGTTGGGGCGACCACCCGCTCGGGCCTGATCACCCGCCCGCTGCGCGAGCGCTTCGGCATTCCGCTACGGATGAATTTTTACACCCCGGCCGAGTTGGAGCAAATCATCACCCGAGCGGCGGGGGTGCTCGGCATGATCATCACCCGCGACGGCGCCGCCGAAATCGCCCGCCGGGCGAGAGGCACGCCCCGCGTCGCCGGCCGCCTGTTGCGCCGGGTCCGCGACATCGCCGCGTTCCATAAGGCCGAACAGGTCGACGCGCGGGTCGCCGATGCGGCGCTGCTCCGGCTCGATGTGGACAAAAACGGCCTCGACGCCATGGACCGGCGCTATCTTGGCTGCATCGCCACGCACTATAATGGCGGACCGGTCGGGGTGGAAACCTTGGCGGCGGCGCTCTCCGAGCAACGCGACGTGCTGGAAGAGGTGATCGAGCCCTACCTGCTCCAACAAGGGTTGCTCCAGCGCACCCCGCGCGGACGAATGCTGACGGACTCCGGCTTTCGCTATCTTGGCCTTTGCCCGCCAGCCGAGCGGGTCCGCCAACCCGACCTGCTCGACCCCCTGGTTTCCCGCAATGATGAGGATGCGGACCGATGATCAACACCCCCGGCCGCCTCGAGGGCGCCACCCATCATTTTCCGGTGCGGGTCTATTTTGAAGACACCGACGCCTTCGCCGTGGTCTACAACGCGCGGTATCTTGGCTTCCTTGAACGCGCCCGCACCGAGATGATGCGTCTCCTGGGAATCCCCCATGCCAAAATGATGGCAGACCACGGGGTCCTGTTTACGATACGCAGATACGAAATCGAGTACCTACGCCCGGCCGCGCTCGACGATCTGCTCGACGTTCGGACCCGAATTGTGGAAATTGGAGGCGCCACGTTGGTTGGCAAACAAGAAATATGGCGGGACAACACCAAACTGGTCCACGCAAAGGTGCGGCTGGGGTGCGTCACCACCGTCGGCAAACCGGCGCGAATTCCGCCAGCCTTCAACCAGCGCTTTACCGAGTGGTCCGGGTGCGAATAACGACGCGAGACAGGGAGTAGACGATGATGGACGCCGCCCAGGCCAGCAGCGCACTGGCACACCACGATCTTTCGGTCGTGAGCCTCTTTATGTCGGCGGACCTTGTGGTCAAGTTCGTGATGCTGGTGCTGCTTGCGGCCTCGGTCGGGTGCTGGGCGGTCATTTTTGAAAAGGCCCTGCGCCTGCGCCGGCTCAACGCCGCCGCCGCCGATTTTGAGGAAAGCTTCTGGTCGGGCGGGTCCCTCGACACGCTGTTTGAACAAATCGGCAAAACACCAAACGACCCGATGTCGGCAATTTTCGCGGCCGGAATGCGCGAATGGCGCCACGCCACCGATCGGGGCCTTACCGCCTCGGGCACGATGCGCGCCAGCCTTCAACAGCGGGTCGAGCGGGTTATGTCGCTCTCGATCAACCGCGAAATGGGCGAAGTTGAAAAATACATGACCTTTTTGGCCTCAGTCGGGTCGACGGCGCCGTTTTTAGGCCTGTTTGGCACGGTTTGGGGCATCATGAACAGCTTCACCGCCATCGCCAACACCAACAACACCAGCCTTTCCGTGGTGGCGCCGGGGATCGCGGAAGCCTTGTTCGCAACCGCGCTTGGGCTGCTGGCCGCCATTCCCGCCGCCGTGGCCTATAACAAATTCGCCACCGACATTGGCCGCTATAGTGACCGGCTGGAGGCGTTCTCGGTGGAATTTGCCGCCATTTTGTCGCGCCATCTAGAGGAGAGGAGCTGACCTTATGGGAATGCAACTCGCCGGCCGGGGCGGCAGCCGCAGCTCCCGGCGCAAGGCTTTTCGCCAAATGTCAGAGATCAACGTCACACCCTTTGTCGATGTGATGCTGGTGCTGCTGATCGTGTTTATGGTTACCGCGCCGCTGCTCACCGTGGGGGTGCCGGTGGACCTGCCAAAAACCAACGCGCCGCCGCTGGCGGTGGACAAAGAGCCGCTCTACGTCTCGGTTAAGCCCAATGGCTCGATCTGGGTTCAGGAAACCGAAGTTGATCTCGCGACCCTCGCGCCGAAGCTCACCGCAATCTCGGGCGCCAACCCGGAAACGCGGGTGCTGGTGCGCGGCGATCACACCAACTCCTATGGCCGCATGGTCGAGGTGCTGGGCGCAATTAGCGGCGCCGGCTTCAAAAAAATTGGCCTCGCCGCAGAGCTGCCCGGCTCGCACCCCCCCGCCAAGGCCGGCGCCCGGCCGCCTTCCAAGGCCAATCACTGATCCGCCATGCGCAAAGCTCTCACAGCATCGGCCGTTCTGCACCTCGCCGCCTTTATTCTGGCGATCCTTGTGGTGCCGATGTTCGACGAGAAGCTGGACCTTGAGCCGGCCATGATCCCCATCGATATCGTCGAAGTGGGGCCAATGGCCAGCCCGCACCAAGGGGAGCCCCGCCCTGAAGCGCCAGTGCCTCCGGCAGCCAAGCCGGCACCGCACCCCCCGGCCGAAGCAGCCCCGCCTCCCCCTCCCCCGCCTCCCCCACCGCCAAAACCGCAGCCGCCGGAGCCCAAGGCGCCGGTTCCCGAGCAACCAAAGCCTCACGAAAAGCCGGCGCCGCCCAAACCCGAGCCGGCAAAACCCGAACTGCCCAAGCCCGAACCGGTAAAACCGGTGCCGGTGAAGCCGCCACCGCCTAAGCCGGAGCCGGCAAAACCCGAGCCGGTGAAGCCGCCTGAAAAAAAGCCGCCCGAGAAGAAGCCGCCCGAGAAGCCTCCGGCGGTGGTTGATCCGTTAGCCTCGGTGCTGAGCAACATCGACAAGATCAAGAAAGACCTCGCGGCCAAGCAGCCGCCGACCCCGGCTGCCCCGCCCAGCACTGCCAAACCGAGCGCGGCCAGCAGCCCCTCGGCGGTGGTGGCCGACCGGTTGACCGGCCCCGAGCTGGACGCGCTGCGCGGGCAAATCAGCAACAATTGGAACGTCGATCCCGGCAAGGCCAAGGCGGCCGAAATGATCGTCGACCTCATCGTCGACCTCAATCCCGACCGAACGGTTAAGCGCGCCATCCTCGCGCCAAAGAGCCTTGCCAGAGCCAACAGCGATCCGTCATACAAGACCTCGGCTGAGGCGGCGATCCGCGCCGTTATCCGCTCATCGCCGCTCAAAATTCCCATTGAGAAGCTCGGCGGCGATCTTCGCGTTACCATCACCTTCAATCCAAAGGACATGTTCTAGCCATGACAGCCAACCACAACATCGATGCCGGTCGTTGGGTGGCCGCAATACTGGCGCTTGCCCTGCTGATCTTCGCCGCCCCCGCCAGCGCCGAGCTGCACATCGATATCACCCGGGGCGTGGTCGAGCCGATCCCGATTGCCGTGACCAACTTCTATGGTGCTGGCGGCACCGAAGCCCAAATGGGCCAAAACATCGCCAAGGTGGTCTCGGCCGATCTTGAGCGCTCCGGGCTGTTCAAGCCAATCGATCCCGCCGCTTTCATCCAGAACCCGGCCGCGCTCCAAGCCCTGCCGCGCTTTGCCGACTGGCGCCTGCTTCACACCCAGGGATTGGTTACGGGCGCCGTCACCCGCGAGGGCGACGGGCGGTTGCGGGTCGAGTTCCGGCTTTGGGATGTGGTGGTGGAACAGCAACTTGCCGGCCTCACCCTGTTCGCATCGCCCGAAACCTGGCGGCGCATTGCCCACAAGGTCGCCGACGCGGTTTATAAGCGCATCACCGGGGAAGAGGGGTATTTCGACACCCGCATCGTTTACATCGCCGAAACCGGGGCCGCAACCGCTCGGATCAAGCGGCTCGCGATCATGGACCAGGATGGCGAAAATCATCAGTTCCTGACCAACGACCGCACCCTGGTACTCACGCCGCGCTTTTCGCCCACCAATCAGGAAATCACCTATCTTTCCTATTACGGCGGCAAGCCCCGGGTGTTTTTGTTCAATATCGAGAGCGGACGCCAAGAAGTCGTGGGCGACTTTCCCGGCATGACCTTCGCGCCCCGCTTCTCGCCCGATGGCAACACCGTAATCATGAGCTTTTCCACCGGCTCGAACAGCAACATCCACGCCCTCAACCTGCGCACCCGGGGCGTGACCCAGATTACCAACGGCCCCTCCATCGACACCTCGCCCTCATACTCCCCCGACGGCAAGCGGATCGTCTTTGAGTCCGATCGCGGCGGCACCCAACAGCTCTATATAATGAATGCCGATGGCTCGGGCTTGCAGCGGATCAGCTTTGGACAGGGCCGCTACGGCGGACCGGTCTGGTCCCCGCGCGGCGATCTGATCGCCTTTACCCGGCTTTCGGGCGGGAAATTCGCCATTGGCGTCATTCGGCCCGATGGCACCGGCGAGCGCACGCTGGTCGAATCCCACCACGCCGAAGGCCCGACCTGGGCGCCCAATGGCCGGGTGTTGATGTTCTTCCGCGAAACCGCCTCCGCCGACGGCAAGGGAAGAGTGGCGCGACTCTATTCAGTCAACCTCAGCGGCGGCAACGAACGCCGGGTGCCGACGCCGGTAGACGGCTCCGATCCGGCATGGTCACCCTTGATTCCGTAACCCACATACCGTATTTTGTGGCTCTGTTCTCTCGATACTACCGTGTTTCGGTGCGATATCGCCCGTGCTCCCAGGGAGTTTGCTATGTATGTGAAGCTGTTGAGCCTGTTTGCCGCCGTTGTATTGGTCGCGGCCTGCGAAACCGCGCCAAGTGACACCGGCGCCGCCACCGGCATTGGGCGCACCGGTTTGACAACCGGCAATAATGGAATTGGCACCAGCACCGGCAGCGTCCGGCCCGGCAGCCAAGACGACCTCGCCTCCCTCGGCGGCCAGGGCACCGGCGACCGCGTATTCTTTCAATATGACCGTGCCGACCTGACGCCGGAAGGACGCGCCACCCTCGATCGTCAAGCCGGCTGGCTGAGGCAATACGGCCAAGTCACCGTGACCATCGAAGGCCACACCGACGAGCGGGGCACCCGCGAATACAACATCGGCCTCGGCAACAGCCGGGCGACCGCCGTTCGCAACTACCTGACCGCACTGGGAATCGACGCCAATCGGGTCGCCGTCATCAGCTACGGCAAAGAACGGCCGGCGGTGCTGGGCGACAGCGATCAAACTTGGTCTCAGAACCGTCGGGGCGTCACCCTCGTCAACTAACGTCCTACTCTGTACTTAACGCCGGACCCCCGAGGGCACATGCCGACGCTGAAGCCTTTTGCCACACTGACGACGACGTTCAGCGTTTTGGCGCTGGGCCTCGCCCTCTGGGCCGCGCCGGCCCTGGCCCAAAGCAACGATCAGATCGAAATCGTCAACCGGCTTAACCGGTTGGAGACCGATATCCAAACCATGCACCGGCAACTGGCACGGGGCTCCGGCCCCGTTGCCATCTCCGGGGGGGCAGCCCCGGCGGCACCCCCGGCGGCACAAGGAGCGCTCGCGCCAACCCAAGCCGCCGACTTCGAAATTCGCCTCTCGCAACTCGAACGCAGCGTTCAAGAGGCGGTTGGCAAGTACGAGGAAGCCGTGTTTGGCGTCAGCCAAGTGCGGGAGCGGCTTGAAAAACTCTCCTCCGACCTCGAATTCCGGCTGTCGCAGCTCGAATCCCGCAGCGGCACTGAAGGCGGCCCGCCGCCGGCACCGCGCGCTCCGGCTGCGGCCCCCCTCACCGTCGCCCCAAGCAAGGCCGGAGCGGCCTCGGCGCAGGCCGCCCAAGCCGGCGCTCTCCCGGCCGGAAAGCCGGGGGACAAGCGCACCGATGCCACCGCCGCAAGCCAGGCACCGGCAGCGCTTTCCGGCCCTGGCCTCGGCACCGTGCCGGCCAATATCCAAGAACAATACGACGAAGCGTTCGGGCTCCTGCGCAAGGCCGATTACGACCAAGCCGAGTCCGCCTTCAGCAAGTTCGTCGCCCAGCACCGCGATAGCCCCCTGGCCGGCAACGCTCAATATTGGCTGGGCGAAACCTTTTACGGCCGGGGCAAATATGCCGAGGCGGCGGTGGCCTTCGCCGAGGGTCTCCAGAAATTTCCCAAAAACCCCAAGGCGCCGGACAACCTGCTGAAGCTTGGCCTCTCCCTGGCGAAGATCGGGCAGAAGGACGATTCCTGCAAAACGCTCAAGCAACTGGATGTCGCGTTCCCCACCGCCGCAGCCAGCCTCAAACGGCACGCCGAGCAGGAGCGCAAGCGCCTCAATTGTCCGTAACCCCGGATGCGCCCACCCCCCAGCCCGGGCGCGGCCTCGGTGGTTACGACCGAGCATTTTGCCGCGCTGTTGGCCCGGTTGGGGCCGTTTGAACCGCATCCAAGGCTTGCGGTTGCACTATCGGGCGGGGCCGACAGCCTCGCCCTCTGCCTCTTGTGCCAAAAATGGACCGAGGCGCGGGGCGGCTCGGTCCTGGCGCTCACCGTCGATCACCGGTTGCGCCCCGAGTCGACCCTCGAGGCCGCCACCGTGGGCCAACGCCTCGGCGCCTGGGGCATCGAACACCAAATTTTAACTTGGGACGGCGCCAAACCGCTGGCCGGCATCCAGGAAGCGGCGCGGGAGGCGCGCTACCGCCTGCTGATTGAACACGCCGCGAGCCGGGGCATCTTTCATTTGCTCCTCGCCCACCACCGCGAAGATCAAGCCGAAACCCTGCTGCTGCGCCTTGCCCATGGCAGCGGCCTCGATGGTCTGGCCGGAATGGCTGCCATTCGCGAGCTGCCAGCATTGCGACTCCTGCGCCCGCTGCTGGAAATCCCGAAGGCGGCCCTCATCGCGACCTGCACCAATGCGGGAGCGACCTGGGTTGAAGACCCCTCCAACCGCTCGCCCGCCTATGCCCGTGCCCGCCTCCGCGCGGCGGCGGACGCCCTCGGCCGGGAAGGGTTGAGCGCCAAACGCCTTGCGACCACAGCCCGCCGCCTCGGTGAAGCCCGCGCCGCCCTTGATGACGCAACCGCGACCCTGCTTGCCCACACCGCCACCCTCCACGACGCCGGCTTTCTCACCCTCGACCCGGCGCCCCTCCATCGGGCGCCCGCCGAAATTGGTAAACGGGCGCTCGGCCGGTGCCTCGCCCTGATTGGCGGCGCTTCCCTGCCCCCTCGACGCGAACGGCTGGAGGCGCTGTGGGACGCAATCGCCGCCGGCCTGCCCGATGGCCGCACCCTCGCCGGCTGCCGCATTTTAACCAAAGGCGCGCGGCTCCTCATTGTCCGCGAGCCCCGTGCCTGTGCCGGCCCGGCACCGCTCCCGCTCCAACAGCCGGTGTGGTGGGACCGGCGGTTTCAGGCGGTGTTGCGAGACGGGCCGCCTGGCCTTACGCTCGGCCCGCTTGGCGCCGCCGGCTGGCTGCTGGTCCGAGCGCATGTCAGCCCCGCGTCACGCGCGACGATTCCGCAGCCGGTGCGGGCGGTCCTCCCCGCGATCCTCGATGAACACGGCCCCCTTTTGGTCCCCCACCTCGGTTTTCGGCGGACAACCGCAGAAGGGAACCCGGGCACAAGCCATCCAATTGTGGCGACACTAAGATTTCTGACCGCCACCGCACTGGCCGGGAGCATTTTTGCAGTTGCCTGAGTGAATCTAGGCATTATCTATGTCCTGGAAACCGTCTATAATAGAGCTTCAGTTCCCTTCGGGACGGCAAGGCCTGGTCTCCGCCGGGGCTCGACGAAAGGCAGGCACCCTTGAATAACTTCGGCAAGAATCTGGCGCTCTGGATCATCATCCTGTTGCTACTGTTGGCCCTCTTCAACCTGTTCCAGACCTCGACGCCCCGCGCGCCCCAAGCATCGGTGCCATTCAGCGAGTTCCTCGCCGACGTCGACAGGGGCCAGATTTCCGACGTGTTGATCAAGGGCAATCAGGTGAGCGGTCACTTCGCCGACGGCCGCACCTTTGCCACCTTCACCCCGCCCGAAGCCAATCTGGTGGACCGGCTGACCCAGAAGGGTGTGCGCATCAGCGCCCAGCCCGACGACAGCAACGTGCCAACCCTCTTTGGCGTGCTGGTAAGTTGGTTCCCGATGCTGATGCTGATCGGGGTGTGGATTTTCTTTATGCGCCAAATGCAGTCGGGCGGTGGCAAGGCCATGGGCTTTGGCAAATCGCGCGCACGGCTGCTGACCGAAAAAGTTGGCCGCATCACCTTTGACGACGTTGCCGGCATCGACGAAGCCAAGCAAGAGCTGGAAGAAATTGTCGAGTTTCTGAAAGACCCACAGAAATTCCAGCGCCTCGGCGGCAAAATCCCCAAGGGTGTCCTGTTGATCGGCCCGCCCGGCACCGGTAAAACCCTCACCGCCCGCGCCGTGGCCGGTGAAGCCAACGTGCCGTTCTTCACCATTTCCGGCTCCGATTTTGTGGAAATGTTTGTCGGTGTTGGCGCCTCCCGCGTCCGCGACATGTTCGAGCAAGGCAAGAAGAACGCGCCCTGCATTATTTTCATCGACGAAATCGACGCCGTGGGCCGCCATCGTGGCGCCGGCCTTGGCGGGGGCAACGACGAACGGGAGCAAACCCTCAACCAAGTGCGGGTGGAGATGGATGGCTATGAGGCCAACGACGGCGTACTCCTGATCGCCGCCACCAACCGCCCCGATGTGCTCGACCCGGCGCTGCTGCGTCCCGGCCGCTTTGATCGCCAAGTCGTGGTGCCAAACCCCGACATTCTCGGCCGCGAAAAGATTCTCAAAGTTCATATGCGCAAGGTGCCGCTGGCCGCCGACGTGGATGCGCGAATCATCGCCCGTGGCACACCCGGTTTTTCGGGTGCCGATCTCGCAAACCTGATCAACGAAGCGGCTCTGCTCGCCGCCCGCCTCAACAAGCGGGTGGTCAGCATGAGCGAGCTGGAGGCGGCCAAAGACAAGGTGATGATGGGCACCGAGCGCCGCTCGATGGTCATGACCGACGAAGAAAAGAAGCTGACCGCCTATCACGAAAGCGGACACGCGGTGGTTGCTCTTCATTCCCCCGACAGTGATCCGATTCATAAGGCCACCATCATCCCGCGCGGCCGGGCGCTCGGCATGGTGATGCGTTTACCCGAAGGCGACCGGATCTCGCTGAGTAAAGCCAAACTGGAGGCTGATCTCGCCGTTGCCATGGGCGGACGCATCGCCGAAGAAATCATCTTTGGTCGCAACCGGGTAACCACCGGGGCCTCGTCGGACATCAAAATGGCCACCGAAATGTCACGGCGCATGGTCACCGAATGGGGCATGTCCGAGAAATTGGGGCCGCTGCTTTATGGTGAGCCCTCCCAGGAAGTCTTCCTCGGCCACTCGGTCACCCAACACAAGAATATGTCCGACGCCACAGCTCATCTTGTCGATGAAGAAGTACGGCGGATCGTGGACGCCGCCTATGCCACCGCGTCCAGCATTCTCGCCCAATATACCGACCAGCTCCACACCCTGGCCAAGGGCCTGCTCGAATTTGAAACCTTGAGCGGCGAGGATATTCACGCCCTGATTCGCGGTGAAACCATCATCCGCCCCGATGGCGACATGCCCTCCCCCCCCAAACAAAGCACCCCCGGTCGCCGCACCTCCGTCCCCACCAGCGGCGCCAAAGACCCCGGCCTCGACCCCGAACCTTTGGGGACCTGAAATCCCCCCATGCCTCAATTCTACCTTCGGCCTTATGGCCTGCTGACCGCTCACCACCACGGGAGTCTTTCCCTTGGTGGTGGGCGGTTTCGGTTTTCGGGGGTGGAGCTGATTGTCCGGGATGAAACCGGCGTAGATCGGTCGGCTATGGGGTTGGGGGAGCTGCGGGCTTGGCTGATGTTGCAGCCGCCAGAGGTGGTGGCCCGGGTTGAGGCGCTGCGGGACAACCTCAGCCGGCCGCGCCCGGATATCGCCGGGCTCGACCTTGGACGACCACGCTTAATGGCGGTGCTCAACGTCACCCCCGACAGCTTTTCCGATGGCGGGGATTTTTTTGACACCGATGCCGCGATCAACCACGGACTTGCGCTGCTCGCGGCGGGTGCCGATATCATCGACGTTGGCGGCGAATCGACCCGTCCGGGTGCGGCGCCGGTCGGGCTCGACGAAGAACTCCGACGCGTGGTGCCGGTGGTCTCGGCCCTGGCAGCACGAGGGGCCAAAGTCTCCATCGACACCCGCCACGCCGCAGTTATGCGGGCCGCGCTCGGGGCGGGGGCAACGATCATCAACGATATCAGCGGCCTTACCGCCGACCGCGAAAGCCTTAAGGCGGCAGCCGAGTCTCAGGCCGCCATCGTGCTTATGCACATGCAAGGTGAGCCCGGCACCATGCAACACGCCCCCCACTACGACAACGCCGCCCTTGATGTGTTTGATTGGCTGGAAGCGCGGGTCGGCGCCTGCCACAACGCCGGCATTGCGGCCTCGCGGCTGGTGGTCGACCCCGGCATCGGTTTCGGCAAGAGTCTGCCCCATAACCTCGAAATTTTACGCGCGCTCTCGCTCTACCACGGGCTCGGCGCGGCGCTGCTGCTCGGCGTCTCGCGCAAGCGTTTCATTGGGATGCTCAGCCAGGAAGAACCACCCAAAGAGCGCCTGCCGGGCACGCTGGCGGCCAGCCTGGAGGGGTTGAATCAGGGCTGCCAGATCGTCCGCGTCCACGACCTTGCGGCCTTTACCCAGGCCCGCGCGGTATGGGAAGGGTTGCACCCGGTTTGCCCTTGACGGACGGTGAAATCGGGCCAAAAGATGGCGCGCGGTTTGTGTTCGCAGCCATCAGGAAATCTCCATGATTCGACGACTTTTCGGCACCGACGGTATTCGCGGCACCGCCAATTGCGAGCCCATGACCGCCGAAACGACGCTCCGGGTGGCCATGTCCGCCGCCCTCCACTTTCGCCGGGGACAACACCGCCATCTGGTGGTCATCGGCAAGGACACCCGGCTTTCCGGCTATTTGCTGGAGCCCGCGCTCACCGCCGGCTTCATCTCGATGGGCATGAACGTGGTGCTGGTTGGGCCGCTGCCAACCCCGGCGGTGGCCATGCTCACCCGCAGCCTGCGCGCCGATATTGGGGTGATGATTTCGGCCTCTCACAATCCGTTTGAAGATAACGGCATCAAGCTGTTTGGCCCCGATGGCTACAAGCTCAGCGACCAGCTCGAATCTGAGATCGAAGCGCGGCTGGATCAACCCTTCACGCCCGATCTTGCTCACACCGCCGAACTTGGCCGCGCCAGCCGGCTTGATGACGCCACCGGCCGCTATATCGAATATGTAAAAAACACCTTTCCGCGCGGCTTGCGTCTGGATGGCCTGAAAATCGTGGTCGATTGCGCCAACGGCGCCGCCTACAAGGTCGCCCCGCGCGTGCTTTATGAGCTGGGGGCCGATGTCATCGCCATCGCCAACGAGCCCAATGGCACCAACATCAACCAGGATTGCGGCGCGACCGCGCCCGGCGCCCTGCGCACCCGGGTGCTGGAGACCGGGGCGAATATCGGGATCGCCCTCGACGGCGACGCCGACCGGCTGATCGTGATCGACGAGACCGGCCACCAAGTGGATGGCGACCAGCTCATGGGCCTGGTTGGCGAGTCCCTGACCAAAACCGGCAAGCTGCGCGGTGGCGGCGTCGTGGCGACCGTCATGTCGAACCTGGGGCTGGAGCGGCACCTTAACGGCCTGGGGCTGGCATTGATCCGCACCCCGGTCGGCGACCGCTATGTTGTTGAGCGGATGCGGGAGTCCGGCTGCAACGTCGGCGGTGAGCAATCGGGACACATCGTCCTTTCAGACTATTCCACCACCGGCGACGGCCTGATTGCGGCGCTTCAAGTGCTGGCGGTGGCCCAAAGGCGCGACCAGCCGCTGAGCACCGTGGCGCGCGTGTTTGAGCCGGTGCCCCAACGCCTGACCAACATTCGCTACAAGCCCAACGGCGCCGACACCCCGCTCGACCAAAAGGCCGTAAGGCGGGCGATCCGCGAGGGCGAAGCGCGGCTCGCGGGCAACGGCCGCTTGCTGATCCGCAAATCGGGCACAGAACCACTGATCCGGGTGATGGCCGAGGGCGACGATGGCGACCTCGTGACCACCGTGGTGGCGGAAATCGCCGCTGCCATCAAACTTGCGGCGGGAGAGCCGGCATGACGGGACGAGTCCTGATCGTTGCCGGGTCCGATTCGGGGGGCGGTGCCGGCATTCAGGGCGACATAAAAACCGTGACCGCGCTCCGGGGCTATGCCGCGACCGCAATTACTGCGCTCACGGCCCAAAACACCCGGGGCGTGTTTCGGGTGCTGCCGGTCAGCCCCGAGTTTGTTGCCCAGCAAATGCGCCTGGTGCTGGAGGATATCGGCGCCGACGTCATCAAAACCGGGATGCTCCACTCGGCCGCCGTCATCGAGGCGGCAGCCCAGGTGATCGCAGAGCTTGGCGGTGGCATTCCCCTGGTCGTAGACCCGGTGATGGTGTCAAAAAGCGGCGCCTTCCTGCTCGACCCCGAAGCCGTTCACGCGCTGAAACAATTGCTGCTGGTTAACGCCGAACTCGCCACCCCCAACGTGCCCGAAGCCATGGTGCTGACCGGCATGGATCGCATTCTCGATCTGGCCGACATGCGCCACGCCGCCACGCTGATTCGCAGCCTCGGGCCACGGGCCGTGCTGATCAAAGGCGGGCACATGGAAGGCGAAATCGTCACCGATTTGCTCTCGACCGACAATGGCGACGAGGTTTTTCAATCCCCCCGCCTTCACACCCCGCACACCCACGGCACCGGCTGCACCCTGGCCTCGGCCATCGCCACCTCGCTGGCCCAAGGCCTCGCGATGCACGACGCGGTGGCACGGGCGCGCGCCTACCTGGAACAGGCAATCCTCACCGCCCCCGGCCTTGGCCACGGCCATGGCCCCCTCAACCACGGCCACACGGTGGCCGAATTCCCCGCTCCCAGCCCTCAATCATCATAAATCGTACATCAATCAAAATAGGGGCTTGCAAAGCGCCCACCGATCCTTATTATCCGCCTCCGTCACCGGGTGCAAACATCGCGACCGGAGACGAGGGTTGGCACCGATAATCGATAGATGTTAAATCACGCCAGGACGCGGGCGTAGCTCAGGGGTAGAGCACAACCTTGCCAAGGTTGGGGTCGAGGGTTCGAATCCCTTCGCCCGCTCCAAAATTCCTTAGGGAATTCAATGCGATACCAAGGGCCGGCAGGAAACTGACCGGCCCTTCGCTTTTCCTAGGTAACGCATAGGTAACATTCAGCGGAAAGCCGGGGCCACTTTGAGCCATATTCTCGACGGCCCTTCACCTCGCCCAGCCCTAAGCCTGCCGCCGCGCCGGAATCGATGGGGACTGCAAAATAGCCTTCGGGAGCGACCCTTTCAGATCCGCCGGATTTTTTTGAGGAAAGCGGCACCATAGGCTGATGGCCTTGCCTTGCGCCCTCTAGCTTGCTGCGGTATTAT
>CAIZDL010000083.1 GCA_903931735.1 uncultured Rhodospirillales bacterium | reverse complement strand
TATCAGCAACATGCGTCAACTCGCCAGACGGTCTGGTTGCCCGTCCCGAACGGTCTCCGAACGGAAGGTCAGATCGAACGCAGGATCATCGTTCACGTACTGATGATCATAGGCCGCCTTCAACAGCTACATCGAATGATCGGCCGTCGCAGCCAAACAGGAAGCCACCACAAGGTAGTGGACATGGATATAGCCTTGAGCAGGCTTTATCAGACAACGCACAACTACATACGATCGCATTCAACGGGCTTGCATTTATCACAGGCGGATTTGGAGCTTCAACTTTTATTCCGCCAGGAAAAGTGAGTGATTTTTTTGGTTTTCAGTACATGCGTGATATTGATGCCGCCGGAAAGGGCCATAATCCACAATTCCTTGATCGCGTCGCTGGTAATGTTTTGAGCATTTTGGATGCAGGTCAGCTTGAGTTGTTACGCAACGAAGCAGTGACTGAAGCTTCTCAGCTGAAAAGCCTCGCCCTCAAGCGGCTTCCATTAATTTCCGCTTTTCATGCCCAACTTGATGCGAAGATACCCGAAGGCAGTTCCGGATTGAATCTGGCGGCGGTCAAACGCTACGCGGGAGACTTGTTCGCCTCTGATGCTGACCTCGCTTACCATCGAGCCATTGTGTTCGGTCAAATTGCTTCTTCGCTAACGGACAGTCAAAAGTCTGCGCTGTCTCGAATGCACTTTGGTGATTTCAACAGTTGGCCAGCTGTTGATATGGAGCGGTTCAAGCTTCCGCGTGGCACAGAGCATCTCGTGAATGTCGCCTACATGACGCTTGGTAGCGAGTTTTTCAGTTGGTATGCTGGATCGATCGAAGCGGATACGTATTTCTGCCCGGAACGACATGGGACATACTTTGGAGGGTTCTTCCTCAAAGATATGCCTGCTATGGGCAAGCGGGACTATGATATCAGCACGGCGTTGACGGGCGACCTGGGAAGGCAATTTCTTCAAACGCTGAACCAGGAGCAGCGCCGCCAGATGACCGAAATCATTGACCGTCAACGCAAGCCGCTGGCTGGGATTGTCGAGGTTCGGCGTTCGATATCAACGGAACTGCGGCGCCTCCTTAAAGGCGGGACTGCTGATCGGAGCAAAGTTCTGGCTCTTGGCCGTCAGTACGGTGAATTGGATGGCGAACTTGCTTACATCTATTCCACTACCTTCGCCAAGGTAGCAGCCACCCTGTCTCCAGAGCACCGGACGACGCTGAAGCGCATGAGGAACGGCGACAGGTATGTGGCGGCACCTGCCTACCTATATTCCGATCCTCTCAGCCAAGCCCCTTCCGTCGCAGAGGCAACAACTCTGTTTTTTCCGCCGAGATGAGCGCGCAAATGATCACCAGCATTTGCGACCGTTGGCTGGAGATCACCAGGATGATTAAAAAGGCGGGTCGTGTTGCCATACCAGCATACTAAAACTGGAGCATCCGATGGTGGATAATGCACTGTCACATACCGAGCAGATCAAGAGAGCTATCACTGCTCATAAGCTTTGGAAAGAGCACCTTGACGATGCGATAACATCAGGGGGATCACACCTATCGGTTGATCACGCAGCAAATGATAGAGGCTGCGAGTTTGGAATGTGGCTCAATAGTAATTCATTACCGTCAAAATTCAAAAGTAGCGACATGTATCGCGCCATCCATGATTGCCACTCGACATTTCACATGTATGCTGCCAGATTGCTAGCCATTTCCATCACCGACGATATCTCAATGATTTCCGACAAATCGTTTCTAACGAAAATAAATAATACCGTTTCATCACGCCTAATAAATCTGCTTGAACAATGGCTTGATACTGAAATTGGCTGAAGGATGCAAACAATCCCGTATTTTGTGCATATGAGACATACAGGCGCTTAGGAATACCGTCGACAATCATGTTTGCCTTTGCGATGAAATATAAACTAATTGGTATATTGCACCAACGCTCGAACATTTCTTTCACTCTTGAAGCCGCATCTGCGGATCATGTTCAGGATCGAGGTCTCGTGCCATAATCCGACGCGCCGAGTAGCTACGCCGCGTTCATCCGCCACGCTGACTGAGACGGCTTTCGACGGTCTTGGCATAACCGTAGGCAAGACCGGCGGCGACAGCGTTACCCTTCTTCGCCTCGACGGCGGCCAGCGTGATCGAAGCTATCAGTTCAGAATGGAGATCGGCAATCTGGCCCTCCCTGGCATCGACCATATATAAGGAGGTGAGTTTCTGGCTCCGGCAAAACCGCGACTCGAATTTCACCAACGCTGCCCTGGCCCTCGTATGCCACTTCATCCCGAGCCATGTCACCGCCGCCGCCCCGACCAGCACCAGCACCAGCATGGCCGGCGCCGATATCCACGATGCCGGCCACCTCCAGAACCAAGACTACTGGAAACGCAAGTCGTGCATTGTCCGCACATTCGACCATCCTTGTGAGATGCTGTTGCTTACGATAGAGAGACATGGCGGACCTCTGAACTAATTTACATAATGGCACAGCAACGCCATGGCAGGTCAATAACAATGAGACGGATGTGAATTCCAATACATATGATCATCAGCGATGTTTTCCAGAATATCGGCGCAATCTTTCTCTGTGACCAAGGTGTGAAATGCCACGCCCTGTGGCGCTCTTTGGCGTGAATATTCCGGCGATCAGTAGCGTAAGTGCGATGCCAGATATTCACCTCCTGTCACGAAATCGAGGTAGATCTATTTCTGAAACGACCGTACCATTCTTATACAAACAGTTTATGGAGCGGAAAATGCCCCCCGTTCGTTACATTGCTTACTACCGCGTTTCTACAGCCGCTCAAGGACGGTCAGGTTTGGGTCTGGAGGGTCAGCAGGCGGCTGTGGCATCCTACCTTGCAACCCAGCACCATGAGTTGGTCGGTAGCTTCACAGAGATCGAGTCGGGCAGAAATTCTGATCGCCCCCAGCTTACCGCCGCCTTGGCACAGGCCCGCAGGCAGAAAGCGACGGTCGTGATAGCCAAGCTGGACCGGCTGGCGCGCAGCGTGGCGTTCATTTCCGCGATCATGGAGTCTGGAGTCGAGTTCATCGCGGCTGACATGCCTGCTGCAAACCGCCTGACCATACAGATTATGGCCGTGATCGCCGAAAACGAGGCCAGAATGATTTCTGAACGTACAAAGGCTGCGTTGGCTGCGGCAAAGGCCAGAGGCGTTATACTTGGCAATCGCGCATCATTGATCGCAGCACAGCCCTTGGCACGTGAAGTGATCATGAAGCAGGCTGACCGCCATGCAGATAAT
>CAIZDL010000082.1 GCA_903931735.1 uncultured Rhodospirillales bacterium | reverse complement strand
TGGGACTTAGCTCCGAGACCAGAACTATCAAATGACTATGATGTCTATAGTCGGGTCGGCGCTTGGCTGAACATTGGCGATGCTTAACAAGCGCCGCAGAGATCAACCAATTTGGCCGCCCGATTGGCCGCGGTCCGATTCTTTCTAAAATATTTCGCAACCCCTCTTTTTAACTGGCAGAGCAGCATATTCAAAGGGGTGTGCAACTATGTCATATTGTTGGTGAGTATGCTATCGGATATGACTTGCTGGAGCAATCACTGGACAGCGGGTTCGCTCTTCGACGACACAGCAAGGGCCTACGGAGCTGACCCAATAAAACGCTACCGATAACTCTCAATATGGAACAAGGATCGCCTAAATGCTTCTCATTGCTGGGTGCGCAATTGTTATTTTCTCAGTCTTTGGAGGCTATGTTCTTAATAATGGACATATCGCGGTTCTATGGCAGCCATTTGAGTTTTTGATCATTTTGGGCGCGGGCGTCGGGTCTGTCGTTACCGGAAATACCAAAGTCGTCCTCGGACAAATTGGTGGAGAAATCGGGCATCTTTTAAAGGGGCCGAAATATCAGAAGGAGCACTATCTTGAGCTTTTGACCCTCCTGTTTCAGGTATTTAAAATTGCGAAAACAAAAGGCCTGTTGGCGCTCGAGCAACACATTGAAAAGCCCGAGGAGAGCCCGCTCTTTCAACAATTCCCAAAGTTTTATGGCGATCACCATGCCGTCGCTTTTTTATGCGATTATTTGCGACTAATGTCTTTGGGTGCCGACGACCCCCACTCCCTAGGCGATTTAATTGATGAAGAGTTGGAAGTTCATCACCATCATTACTCTCGCGTGGCTACCGCCATTCAGCAACTTGGAGATGGCATTCCTGCGCTGGGGATCGTTGCCGCGGTTCTTGGTGTTATTCATACCATGGGTTCCATTACCGAGCCGCCAGAAGTTCTCGGGCACTTAATCGGCGGCGCGTTGGTCGGAACGTTCTTCGGCGTTTTCGCGTCCTACGGGTTCGTTGCCCCAATCGCGGGCGGGCTCAATGCCATCTACGCCAGTGAAGGTGCCTATTTTAAGTGCATGAAGGCCGGGCTTATCGCCCACCTGAGTGGATATGCCCCCGCAATTTCCATCGAGTTTGCCAGAAAAGGACTCCCCGACGAGAGCAAGCCAGGGTTTACCGAGGTTGAAGAGGCAACAGCGGCCCTTCCGCCCGCATAAAACTCAATCATAGCGATCATAAGCGCTTCGTTTTGGCATAATTGTTTAGTAAAGGCCGAATATGGGTCGGGCAGCACGCATGTTCACCCCGCTGCTGCTGTCAACAGTGGCGGTGACACTTTTGAATATCGGATGTGTAATGGCCGGGATGGCCACACTGACGCTTATGTCCGACGCTATTATTGTAGGGATATGCAGTTTAGGCCTATCAATAATTTACGATACGCCGGTGTGGTGGCGCTATATCAATACAGCGTTTGTTCCTTTTATCTATCTGACCTCCTGCATCGAAATCAACCCAAACATTTTCCTTGTATTCTTTATTCTTAGAGCGAGTTGCATAATTCACGATGAGACTGATTTTAGGGCTATGTGAGCGTTCATGCTGTTCGATTTTCAGGTTTCAACGCCCGAAGAATTTGATCGACAGTGAGCGCGAGCATTCCGAACATGAGGTGACACTTGACCTT
>CAIZDL010000081.1 GCA_903931735.1 uncultured Rhodospirillales bacterium | reverse complement strand
TCCGGCGGGTAGAGGTGATCGAGCGAGCGGAAAATCTTGGTCTTGCCCGCTCGATCATCGGCGCCATCGCCTAATTGAAACGGACGGTACTTGACATGACTGTTGGTAAGCTGGTTTTTTCCTCCGGAATATGGTCGATCGCAACCGACTCCATCCTTGCCCTCCTTAGGATAGGCGCATTTGCCGTTTATGCACTGCTGATGCCGCCAGAGGACTTCGGGATTGCAGCATTTTGCCTTATTTGGATTAACTACTTTACGCTATTGATTGACAACAGTTTGGCTGTTGCCTATATTCGAGAACCAGTTCAAGATTCCTCAGCCTTTGATACAGCATTTTATAGTAGTACGGCTCTTGGAATTGGAAGTTATGCGATGCTGTTTTTTGGGAGTGACCTGGCAGCAGAAATTTTGCACGACCACCGAGTAGCTACCGTGCTTTCGGTCATGGCCCTAACCGTCGCGCTGAGCGGAATATCTTCCACGTTCCTCGCGCGAGCGCGCCGCAGCTTTGAGTTTCGAAAACTACTATTAATCCGAGTCGGGTCGACCTTGACATCGGTCAGTTTGGGAATTGGCGTGGCAATCATGGGCTGGACCTACTGGGCATTAGTTTTAGCGTCCGTCTCTGGGAGCGCTATTCAATTGTTGGTCGCGCTATTGATGCTTGGTGAACCACCGGGTAAGAATTTCTGCTGGCAGCGAGCTAAGACCATGTACGCATTTGCTGCATGGTCCGCCATCGAGACGACGCTAACTTGGGCGTGCATGTGGGCAAGCTCATTTTTCTTAGGTTGGTTCCTGGGATTACGCGAGCTGGGTCTTTACCGTATGAGTGCCCAACTTTCGGCGTATGGTATCGGCATGTTAATCGATCCACTGCTCCCAGTGTTCTATAGCGCATATTGCCACTCAGCTCGCAATCCTGCGATCCTGCAGAAGCTGTTCCTGAAGTTTGGCCGGATGATCGCTCTAGTGGCGCCTTTGCTCGCTGCCATACTCATCCAAGCGGCCGGGCCGCTGACCGCTTATCTAGGCCCTCGGTGGGATGGCGCAGAGGATTTTATCATTCTCAACGCTGTCGTATACTGTATCTCATACCTTTCTTATCCTGCATTTCCATTACTGCGAGCGTGCGGACATTTCAGAAGCGTGGTCCTGATCAGGGTTGCGCTGCTGGTCGGACAGGTCGCGCTCGCGTTCCTGACTATCGCACACGGTGTAGTCGCCTATCTTTGGGGCATCATTGGCCTTGAGGTGGCAATCTACATTCTCACGCTCGTTGTAGTATATTTGACAATTCCTGACATGTCGGCGTTAAGCCAGTTCATCCGACAAGCAGCGTACATCGTGGTTGCCGTTCTTGTCAGCGCTGCCAGCAATTTGCTTGCCGGCTCGCTGGTCGGCCTAATGGCGTCGTCGATTGCCGTTTCGGCGGCATCAATCGCCGTGCTCACGCTGGTGTACTGTCTCTTTGCGTTACTATTTGAATGGCCCACATTGAAACAATTGAGGCTCTTACTGCGTTCCGGGGTGTCGAAAAATCTATAAATATCAACGTCATGGCCGGGCTTGCCCCGGCCATGACGACGGATATTGCAGGAAGAGCCACAATTGATTGGCTTTCGCAATCAAAACCTTTAGGGACGTTTTTTTCCAACGAACAAGATACGATTCGCTTCAAGTTGCTCTTCTAACACTGGGTCAAAAGATGCAAGGAAATGATGACGAAACCAATCAACCGTATACCACGACGGTGTCTCAGGAGCGTCGCGGCCATTCCATAACCCCAATGGCATGAATTCTATTAGAGCATACTGCGTACAAAAATCCGAGATACGCTGCATTAGCATTTGGCATGAAAGACCCTGGCTAAGAATCAAGTGATGCGTAAGCGCGAGTGCAACCACTGCATCCGACCGAAGTCTTTCAGAAACAGCTGGCACCTTTATCGAACGATTGTTGCTAATTAAATCGACGATCGCTGCGGTACAGCCTCCTTGCGCAAAGCGACCAAAGAGTTCATACGCTTTTTCTACGGCATTTTCATCGGAATCAGTGCATGTAATCTGGCGGGCTATGCCGCGTAAATGCAAAGCAAGACTAAGCACCCCCATATTACCGCCCAATTCGACCGCTGACTCAATCTTCAGACCAGCCAAAATTTCGCAAATTCTTTCATACCGAACGTCGAGTTTAGGCAATCCGTCGTCAGAAAGAAGCTCTTGTTGGTATTTCATCCAAACGGTCTCATTTGGCAAAGACTTCAAGCGCCGAATTGATCGCTGGAGACTCGCGAAGTTTGCTGTTAAATATGGAAAAAAGACGCTATTGCGCAACATATTGACAATCAGTTTTGCACCCGGTATATGAGAGAAATAAGATAGAATTTGATCTTCGGGCAAAATTCCAATACGCAGAAATTTCCCATAAACCTTCCGCACGCGCGCCAAAGCCGGGTGGGGAAACCACGTTGCAATCCCGCCAAGTCGCAATCGAAAATATTCTTCGTGAGAAACGTCGTGTTCAGCACAATGGTCCATCAGCATGCGGTGCAGCAGGGGACCGCCGTGACGACTCAGCATGAGCGGATACCAAGCTGCTCTGACGAATCCCTCGTAGCCTCGCCACCCAGAATTCTCTCGGTCCACAGGGACAAAGCTGCCAAGATCAAAGAAAATTGGTCGGGTGGCGACAAAACAAAGATTATAGAGATGCGCGTCCTTCGTTTCATAGCCAAATGATCGAGCAATATTGTTGATTTCCAGCAGCGTCAGTGCCGCATCACGAAACATGCCAAAAGTCCACTCACTAGGCAGAACAAGTGGGTGAAGGCGTTCGTGTTCGATAGTTAATTCAAAATCTGGGATGCTAACATGTGCTATCTCTGTCTTAGGAAACATGCCACGCACGTGGAGCTCTTGAATCAAGCCGCACTTCAATAGCTGTCGAATTCTACCGATATGCTGCAAATATATGCCGCGAAGAATCTTCCCGCGGTAAAAAAAAACCTGGCCGACATCGTCAAAACCTGACATCGTCATTGCCGTGAATTCAGCCGCCGTCGGACTGTTGAACGAATTCATCTGATACCGCCCCAGGATGGCACTATGTGGTTGAAATTACCCCCTATTTAAGGTCAAAAAGGGGGCGCAGGCTGTTTTGACCATTCTACATTCTCGATTGTGACCATACGCTCGCGGCGGCTAATAGTCAAGCCGGGCGTGCTGTTTAGGTCGCCAACTCCCGATTATCACCGCCACTTTCAAGGCTATGCAGCGGTGGTGGCCGCGACCGGTCTCCTGAATCCCGCTAAGCCGCAACGGTTTTGGCTGGTCGCGGTGGCCGGGCTCCAACTCATGTTCGCCGCCGGCGATGTGTTCACGAGCTTTTTTTTCGCGCGCAAATGACTTCGCAGCTGATCACCCTGACGCGGTTGGGGGGCTCCATCTGCGGGGCGCTGGCGACCGTGGGTCTGATCTTTCTCGATGCCAATCTGCTCCTTTTTGTCGGCGTCGCCGTGCTCTCCGCTGCCGTCTCGACCGGGTTGTCCTTCGCGGCCTACACATCCCTGACCCGCAGGCAAATCCCATGGTCGATTGATTGGTCAAGTCTTTGGGCACTGATCCGCAACGGCTTTCCGCTCATGCTTTCCGGCTTGACGATCGTTATCTATATGCGGATCGATCAGGTCATGCCGGGTATGATGGTTTCCGAGCGAGAGCTTGGATATTATACCGTGGCTGCCAGGATTGCGGAAATGGGAAATATTATTCCTATGGCCATTCATTCGGCCATATTCCCAACTTTGGTCATATCAAGTAAAGCTACGGCCACGCAGTGGCAGGGGCGTGCTCGTGTATATTTTACTCTGATGGCGGTTGTTGGGTATTGTACTGTCGCATCGGGACTTCTATTGGGACCGTTGGCCTTTTATCTAATTTTTAGTCAGCTCTACGCGCCATCGATCGGGTTGTTCCAAACCTTGATAATTGGAAATATTTTTATATGCATCGGCATAGCCAGCGGGGCCTATCTCACCATCGCAAATCGGTTCTGGATATTAACCGCCCGGACGCTGCTCGGGGCTGTGTTGAATGTCGCCTTGAACTTCCTGTTGATTCCGCGGTATGGTGCCTATGGAGCTGCCTGGGCCACGATCGCAGCCTACTGGCTGGCTTGTCACGGAGCATTCATCGTCCTGCCGGGCTGCCGAAGCTTATTTTTCATGGTGCTGAGGGGGTTGCTGTGCTTAGATGCACCTCGACTCCCGGCAGCGTTTCGCTCGCAGTTGACGACGGGGGACTCGGGTGGCGCAAGATGAACCGAGCCCGTCATAACGTTTTCGAACTCAATTGAAGTTAAGATTTTCCTTGTCAATAGAGCAGCTTAGCGGTTAAAATTCCCGAAAGGTAGGGGCGACCCTGGGTGCTCCTGATGTCTGGCTTGGAGGCGTGAATGTTTAAATTCGTCGATGGAACTAGGAAGCGAGTTAAATGCCTGATGTCCGTATTAAGATCGGCTGAGACTATAGGGGCTCTTCATTGTGGAAAATCGTATCTGAACGAAAATGGATGGTGGTTGTCCCAACGAATGAAACAAGCAGTGGATGCCGAACAACGACCCGTGCCGTGGTACACCTACGCGGCTGCTGCTTTTCTAAGAGATCGTCTTAAGCCGGATTTCACAGTATTTGAATGGGGCACGGGCAATTCGTCCCTTTGGTATGCTAAGTTTTGTAGGAAAGTTATTTCTATTGAGCACAACGCTGAATGGTGCCGCAAGATTAGCAAGATTGCACCGGACAATGTCACAGTCATCAACCGACCGGAATGCGATAGTTATATTGACGAAGTGCTTGCGCACAATGTCGGTTCGTTTGACATCATCGTAATTGACGGCATTGAGCGTGAACGTTGCGCCAAAGTCGCGTCAGAAGCGATAAGTGATCATGGAGTCATTGTCTTCGATGATACTGATCGGAAGACTGAATACGCAACGGCACTGTCATTCCTAGCCAATGCAGGGTTTCGACAATTGGATTTTCATGGAATGCGACCAATTGCTTTTCATGGGACAACCACAAGTATTTTTTATCGCTCGCGTAATTGCCTGGGAATATAGCACACACTCCCATGATGGCTGTAGTGGGTGGCGAGCATCGAAATTTTTCCGATGACGTTGGGTTCTGACTCTTTTAGTACCTCAATCAGGTGAATCAGGTCGGCGCGGACACTTTCGAGTGTTGGGAAGCGATCCGGCTGGCTGGGGCGCATCGTTCGCTGGTAAAGTTGTGAGCGGCTGGTAGAACAGGAACGGTGAACAATGACATGATGAGAGCGGAGGCATACATGAATTTGCGGGAAGCCGTATTAATCAAGCTTGATCGGCTGGATTCCTATGCTTGCCGGTTGGGGCTGGTAAGGCCGGCCAGGTGGGAGTGTCTGCTTTCATCGCGGGCGCCAAAAATCTATGCCGGCCAGTTAAGTCGGACCAATCCCCAATGGACATCGTATTTTGGAGTTACTCCATTTGCCTCATCGTCACGAAATATTCAGTTTGACCTTTGCCATCCATTGCCGATACCGGATGGGTCTATTGATGCGATCCAGTCCGAGGACGTCTTTGAGCATATAGCGTTTAATGTTTTACCGGAGATATTGAAAGAAATGTTTCGGATTCTTCGGCCCGGGGGGCTGCTTAGGATTAGTGTTCCGGATTACCGGTGGTCGGTATATGTTGATCGATCCCTTCGGTCGGAAGCGGGAGAAATCATCTTCGATCCGGGCGGCGGTGGTCGGTTGTTGGACGGCAGGGTCGTGGATGGTGGCCATCTCTGGTTTCCGACCCTTGAATTGGTCCAGAGCCTGCTGTCGAATTCGCCATTTGCGTCACAAGGCGCGATTAACTATCTTCACTATAATCGGCTTGATGGTTCCGGCAAATTGGATCAAATCGATTATCGACTCGGTTATATCGCACGAACACCCGATCATGATCCCCGCCACAGGAATTCCAGCCAAGCAATTTCAATTGTTGTCGACTGCTGGAAATCTTAGAAATGCCGGAGCGTAACCGTTCAGATGCTCGGGTCGGCTCAGGCTACTACGGCGGTGGTCGTGGCGGCTGGGATGCGGGGGGCCTTATGACGAAGCGCTTTGGATTTTTTCGGACCGCGATTCGTTCACCCGCTCTTACACCACGTCCTGGGACATGATCGACGCCTCTTGACAGAGCCAACGCTATGCCGTAGTATACCCGAGGGTGCATTCCCAGCTTCGCAGCAATGCTCCTTCCCGCTGTGAAAGCCGTTGCAAATATAAGTGAAAAGATCATGGACATCATGGAGCTTGGCATTATGATCAACGTATATGGACGCAAGATTGGATAGCGCTGCTATCGGCGGCAATTGTCAATGGCGTATGGGGTCATACTGGCTTAGATACGGTGTAGTGGGCTATTCTCCGGTGGAAACGCAATGCGTATTCTTGTCATTTCTCCGAATTATTCACCCGAGCTGATTGGAATCGGCAAGTTCAACGGTGAGATGGCGAGCTGGCTTGCCCGCCGTGGGCACGAGGTTCGCGTGGTCACCGCCCCCCCTCATTACCCGCACTGGCGCGTCTGCGCGGGCTATTACGGCTTCCGGTACCAGAAGGAGAAGATCGAAGAGGTAACGGTCATCCGCTGTCCGATTTTCGTGCCGCGATCGGCTTCCGCACTGGGGCGACTTATCCACCTGGCATCATTTGGCATCTTCAGTCTGCCGGTAGTGCTGGCGCTAGGTCTGCTCTGGCATCCCGATGTCGTCCTGGTTGTGGAGCCGCCGCTGTTCGCCGCCCCTGGGGCTCTGCTGGCTGCCAAGTTCGCCGGTGTGACAGCGCACCTGCACGTCCAGGATTTTGAGGTCGACGCCGCGTTCCGATTGGGACTGCTGAAAGGTGATCGCGTGCAGAGGATCGCGTTCGCCGTCGAGCGCTGGGTGATGCGCCGGTTCGGTGCCGTCAGCACGATCTCTTCCCGTATGGCGATTCACCTCAGCCGCAAGGGCATTGCCGAAGCGTCGATTCGCGTGTTTCCCAATTGGGCGGATATGGAGCGGTTTCGTCCGCTCGACCATCCAAATCCGTGGCGCTCCCGTCTCGGGGTAGAGCCAGATGACGTCGTCGTCCTTTATTCCGGAAATTTTGGCCGCAAGCAAGGACTGGAAACCCTGGTTGCGACGGCGCGGCGGCTGGCCGGGCGGGCCGATATTCGGTTCGTGCTGTGCGGCAATGGCGCGGGCCGGGCTGATTTGGAGCGGGCGGCAACCGGCCTTGCCAATGTCAGTTTCCTGCCGCTGCAGCCGGTTGAAGAGTTGAACGCGCTGTTGAATGCGGCTGATATCCATGTCCTGCCCCAAAGGGCCGATGTGGCCGACCTGGTCATGCCGTCGAAGCTTGGCGGCATGTTGGCGAGCGGCCGGCCGGTTGTCGCGGGAGCGGCGCCGGGAACCCAGGTTTACGATATGGTCCAGGATTGCGGGGTGGCGGTCGCGCCGGAGGATGCGCGGGAAATGTCCCTTGCAATTGAGGCGTTGGCGGGCGATCGGGAGCGCCGGATACGCCTGGGAGCGGCCGCCCGCGCCAAGGCCCTGGAGCATTGGGACCGCGATGTCACTCTCCGCCGCTTGGAAGCGTTCCTGCTGGGCACTGAAGGCTTGGAGGAATCGCCGGCATCGGCGCCACTGCGCACCAGCGAACCCGTTGGGGGTTGTTGATGGCTGCTTGCTCCCCTGGAAACGTCTTTGCTTCCGCTGGCCGATGTCGGCGTCCCCGCGAATATTTGGCTGAGGGGCCGCAGCGTTCGTCGGCAGAACGCATCAAGAGCCTTTGCAGGGCGGGACTGAGGTCTCAGGCAAGGGGCGGGCCAGTTGAAACAAATCGCCTGGGTAGGATGGGGCAGATCGGTCCCCGCGCCAACATCCGGTCGAAATCCTGGTGTTGGTCAGGGGAACAATCGTTTCAGATTGTGCTGCCCGGCATGCGGTCGACAAAGCGCCCGAGTTTCCGTCCAACCCTCGGGAGTTGATCTTCCATCAATGGAGCGGACTTGAGTGAGTCTTGCCCCAATGTCATCCGAGGTTGATTACTCGCGCGTCTTATCGGGAGTGTAGAAGATGGCTGATCTTGGAGTTATAATACTTACCTACAATGAGGAAATCCACATTGAGCGGGCCATCGATTCGATAATGACCATCGCGCGGCAGGTCGTCGTTGTCGACAGTTATTCCACGGATCGCACGGTCGAACTCGCGCGCGCTCGCGGTGCAGTTGTTTTCCAGAACAAATTCATCAATCATTCGAAGCGGTTCTAATCGGCGCTCGATCATGCTCCGCTGTCGACGGCGTGGATCATGCGCCTTCGGGGGTGCAGCCCTCCGATGTATCCGCTGACATCGGCACACTACGGGAACCGCCAGAGGCTCGACTTTCCCGGAGACCGAATCTGTCGAGACCAACCCGGCTCCCGCAGTCAATTCCAGGTAGTTACATCCGCGCGTTACCGCGCCAAGCGCCATGACGAGGCAGCAATATGAATCTCTTACATGTTATCGATTCGGTCGATCCGCGCGGCGGCGGGCCTATCGAAGGCATTCTGCAGTGGGCGAGTTTGAAAGAGTCCCGGTTTTTCAATGTTAGTATCGCTAGTTTTGACCATCCTAGCGCACCATACCTCTCCGGCATACCGGTTCCGGTTTATGCTCTTGGCAATAGGGGATTGCCGAGCCACGACCGGTGGCACCGTCTTCCCTGGGTTCACTACGGGTATGCGCCGAGGATGATTCCGTGGTTGCGGGCTAACCTCCATCGCTACGACGTGGTGGTCGTTAACGGTTTGTGGAACTACTCGACGTTTGCGGCGCGGCGGGTGTTGGTCGGTTCCACAATTCCCTATTACGTCTTCACCCACGGCATGCTCGATCCATGGTTCAAGAAGACCTATCCGCTGAAATCCGCGCTCAAGCAGGTGTTCTGGTGGTTCTGCGAGGGGCCTCTACTCAACAATGCCAGAGCCGTGCTGTTCACCACGGAAGACGAAAGAACTCTCGCCCACTGCGCCTTCCTTCCCTATCGATTGAAGGATATGGTAGTGGGCTATGGCACCAATGACGTGAGCGGCGACCCGGCGACCCAGATTGAAGCCTTCCTTTCGCTCATTCCCGCCCTGCGTAACCGGAATTATATCCTTTTTCTCAGCCGTATCCACCCCAAGAAGGGGTGCAATCTCCTGATTTCGGCCTTCGCGCCCATCGTGGCATCGCATCCGCAGGTCGATCTCGTCATCGCCGGCCCTGATCAGAACGGTTTGAAGAAGGGCCTCGTGGCACAGGCCCAGGCGCTGGGTATCTCCGATCGAATCCATTGGCCGGGGATGCTCTCAGGCGACGCCAAATGGGGCGCGTTCAGGGCAGCGGAGGCATTTGTCCTGCCATCCCATCAGGAAAATTTCGGTATTGTCGTTGCCGAAGCAATGGCTTGCGGCAAACCGGTTCTGTTGACCGACAAGGTCAATATCTGGCGCGAAGTCCTTGCTTGTGAAGCCGGTCTCGTTGAAACGGACACCGCGGAGGGAGTTGCCCGGCTGCTGGAACGCTACTTCGCTCTTTCCCGGGAGGAGCGGGACCGGATGGGGCGGTGTGCACGCAATGGCTTTCTTCAACGGCTTGAAATAAAATTGGTTATCAATCTCATTGACAAAATCTTCTGTGGGGAGATAGAATGTATCCGCTTGACGCAGCCCTGACCAATCCGCGCGAAGGAGGCCCCAGCTTTGCGTTGCGCCACCGCCTACTCCGTCTCGCCTGGGGTCTGGTCTGGGGGCTCCTCGGCACGTGGACGCCGGTCCCGCTGTACGCTTGGCGTCGATTGTTGGTGCGCGCCTTCGGTGCTCGAATTGCTCCGACGGCGTTTATCCATCCCGGCGTCCGCATTTGGTATCCCCCCAATCTTGAGATGCATGATTTTTCTTGGCTTGCCCGCGGCGTGAACTGCTACTGCATGGCGCCGATCATTTTGGGTCGCTATGCCGTCGTCTCCCAGGGAGCCCATCTGTGCGCGGGCACGCATGATATCGACGACCCGAATTTTCAACTGATCGTCCGGCCGATCACGCTGGGGCCGAATGCCTGGGTCGCGGCCGAGGCATTCGTTGGGCCGGGTGTCACCCTCGGCGAAGGGGCGGTGCTCGGGGCGCGCGGTGTGCTTTTCAAGGATATCGCCCCCTTCGAAGTCGCCGCGGGAAATCCTGCCCGTGTCATCCGCAAGCGCCGAGGCTCGCCTTAAGAGGGCATTCAAAATAGCATGAATAGATGCGTTACGGTTCCCGTGACTTGGGGTCAATCTGGTCGTTTCATTCGCCATGGAAACCACAGCGGGTGATCGCCAGAGAGTCTTCGGTAGAGTTCCCACCGGCACGCGCCGAACCTGCATGTATGAAACGGGCCGGATTTTCAGCGGCTCGACAGCCTGGTACTATGGTCGCAGCGTCGGCATAGAGGTCGGTTCTTTCTTGGTGCACAAGAGCCCGTGGTAGAGTTGGACCCGGGGCGCATCGATCACCCCTAATTTCGCCACGGATCGGCAACGGTCCCGGAGCATGTCTTGTAGAGTTCCTCCTGCGAGGTCCCCGCGTCGGCGTGCCGACTTTGGAAGAGGAAGATGGATGTCGTTCATGACCGGTGTGCGGGCCTGGATGTTCACAAGGACAGCGTGGTTGCGTGCGTTCGCCTGAGCAATGGCGGCAAAGTCATCCGCGAGGTCAAGACCTTCGAGACGACGACAACAGGGCTGCTGTCGTTGCTTGCGTGGTTGACGGAGTTCAGATGCACTCACGTTGCGATGGAGGCGACCGGCATCTACTGGCGGCCGGTCTGGAATATCCTGAGCGATGGGCCTTTTGAGCTGATTTTGGCCAATGCCGCCCACATCAAGGCCGTGCCCGGTCGCAAGACCGACGTCAACGATGCCACCTGGATCGCGGATTTGCTGGCCCACGGCCTGATCCGGAGCAGCTTCGTCCCGGAGCCGGTCATTCAGGACCTGCGAGGGCTACTGCGCACCCGCAAGCACATCGTCGGCGTCAGCGGCCGGGCGATGATCGAGGCCATGATCGGCGGCGTTACCGATCCCGTTCAGTTGGTGGCGTTGGCCCACCGGCGGCTCAAGGCGCCGAAGGAGCCGTTGCTGGAGGCCCTGCGTGGCCGGGTGACCGATCATCACCGCTTCCTGCTGCGGTCTTCACCTTGACCAGATCGACGCTCTGGAGAACGGCATCAAGGCCATTGATCAGGAAGTCGATCGCGTGATTGCCGAGATGGATGCCACGGTCGAGGCCGGCCAAGCGTCCTTTCGTGCGTTGATCCTGCTCTTGATCACCGTCCCTGGCGTCGGCCAGTTGGCGGCGCGGACGATCCTCGCCGAGATCGGCCGCGACATGTCCCGCTTTCCAACAGTCGGGCACCTGTTGTCTTGGGCTGGCCTCTGCCCGCGCAACAACGAGAGCGCCGGGAAGCATAGGACGAGGCCGCGTCCCGCGAAGTGGTGTAAGAGCCGGCCCGCCAACTTAGGGGAAGATCGCGTAGCGATTGCAACCTAAGTATGTGGGCCGGCTCTTACACCACTTCGCGGGACGCGGCCGGTCCACCAGCCCGGCGCACACACCTCTTAAACCCGACAAAAGATCGCCCAGTATTTTCATGCCTTTGTCGAATCACGACTCTACCCCTCACCACAAGCCCCAACCTAGCCCTGAGACCGCGACTCAGTCGCACTGAGAACCGCTGATAACGGCATTGACTCTGTGAAAAAAAGGGGGTAAGTGGTGGCTATGGCCTGGTGCGATTCAACATTGTGTGGGTTATGGTAGGAGTTCGCACCGGCGCTGGCGCGTCGCCCCGCCCTTGATGACAGAGGCCCCAAGCCATGGTGATGACGAAACTGAGCGACGAAGCGCTTTTGAGGTTCTTTCCATGCCTATCCGGTTAGTGCCCATACCCACTACATTTGGTATGCTGCCACTCATCCGAGTATAGCTCGGCATAAGTTGGTGCTGTGGCGCCGCCTGCAATTCCAAGTAGCGATCGGAAAGCGTTGAAAGGGTAGAAACGCCTATTGAAGCGGAAAGTAAATTCGTTGAGGTATGCTTGTAGATGCTTTGCACTGACGCCGTGATGTGTCCCATTGAGCCAAGTCTTCAGGTTGGAGAAGACGAGGTGGGAGATCGGCAAGAACTCCTCGGAAACTTCGGGATCACCGCATTGTGCAATTGCGTGGTGGTCGTATCCGCGTGCCCGGAGACTGGCGTAGCCGCTCCAGTCGTCGGTAACGATCAGCGAACCAGGCGTGACGGCGCTCTCGACGAAGCCACACAGCGAGTCAGCGCTACGGTCAGCGGCGATGGCCAGCCGAACCCGGCCAGCGTAGCGCCCATCCTTCCGCTTGTCCTGCGCGGTGCCTGGTTGCCTGTAGCGGACCTCGACAGCAGCGGCCACCAGTGTTTTATGATGGACGCCACGACCCTCACCGCGCGTCCGTCCGCCAATCCAGGCTTCGTCCACCTCGATATGAGTCCCAGGATGGCCGCCGATCCTGTCTTGATCCGGCCGCACCATGCCAGCACGGAGCTTATGGAGTATTTGGAAGGCGGTCTCGTAGCGCGACAAGCGAAGCTGCCGCTGGAACTGGACCGCCGAGATACCGGGGGTCTGGCTGGTAACCAGATAGGCTGCCCAGAACCACACGCTCAACGGCGTGTGGCTGCGCTCCATGACCGTCCCGACCAACAGCCCCGTGTTCCGGCGACATTTCCGGCAGCGCATAACGCCAGGGCGGTTATCGAAACGGAACGGCTCTCCGCCTGTTTGACAGTGCGGGCAAACAAAATTGCCTTCCCACCGGGATTTCTCCAGATAGGCGGCACAGGCCGCGTCGTCGGGGAAAAGACGCTGGAATTCAGGGAGTGATTGTGGGAAGGCCAAACTGGCGTGCTCGAGAACATCCATAGCCAATCACCTTATCCGCCTGACGCCCATTCTGCCCCAGGCCCACTTGGGCGTCAAGCGGATAGGCCGCCGCCATTTTAGAATCAACATTTAGTGGGTATGGGCATTAACCGGATAGGCATGGTTCTTTCAATCCCATCCGGCGTTTCGCGAGCGCATGGAGTCGATGGTCGCCGCGGTGGAGAACACGGAGGGCACGCTCGAAAAGGCGGACAGGGAGGAGGAGCGATTGGTTGAGGAAATGCGGATTTTTGGTCGCACAGCGATGCAGGGCTGGGCCGATGAGCGGGTCTCGGCAAAAACAGAACGGGAGGTTCGCCTTCAGCCTGGCGTGCATCGCCAAGGCGAAAAAAACTCCAGTGGCACACAAAGTTCGGCGAAATCACGGTCCTTGAGCCGCAGTATCGGTCCGGGAACGTCCAAGTGCGGCCATTCGTTCAGAGTGCGAAGGTCAGCCCTCGCAGTTGTTCGCGGCCTTATGCAGCGGGCGATCACAGATTTCGCGGCTGATCAGCCTTTCGCGGTCGCTCAGATGAAGTTGCGCGAGCATTACGGGTTCGAGATCGGAGAAAGCACGATCCAGAGGATCACGCTCAGCCATGCTAGGACGATTTACGAGTCCAGCCAAGCCAATCTTGATTATCCACGAGAGACTGGTCTCTCCAAACAGATCGTCGCTGAAATCGACGGCGGCATAATTCCCGTCGTCGAACCCGACGCTAACCAGAAGGACAAGCGCAAGGGCAAAACGCTGTTGTGGAAAGAGGCCAAAATTTCTCTCGCCCACGCCAAGGGAAGCCGAACGCCGATTTACGGAGGTGCGATCACGGGCGGCGTGGAGGCTGCGGGGCAACAGCTGTTCGCTTGTGCGGTTCGGGCGGGCTTCGGGACGGATTCGCACGTTCACGCGGTCGGGGACGGCGCGCCCTGGATCGTCGGCCAGATCGAGGAGCAGTTCGGCAACCAAGGGAGCTATTTGATTGATTTCTATCATGTTTGTGAGTATCTGAGTGGAGCCGCGAAGGTGATCGCGCCAGAACCGGTGGCCCGCGACGCCTGGATGGAGACGCAGAAGGACGCGATGAAGACGGGACGCGTGGACGATGTCCTGCAAGCCCTCGTTCCCCACTGCGAGCCCCTGGAGTTGAGCGACGCTGAAGCGCCGGTGCGGGCATGCCATCGCTATCTGAGCGGTCGCAAAGACCAATTGAACTATCGCGAGGCCCTGGCCGAAGGGCTTCCGATCGGCTCCGGCGAGATCGAAAGCGCACATCGTTATGTCGCGCAAAAACGCCTGAAGGCTCCCCGGAGCCTGGTGGCGCGTCGAGCATGCCGAGCACATGCTCGCCTTGCGTATCAACCGCCTGAACGGCGACTGGTAGAATTATTGGGTAGCCCTCGCCGCCAACCCGCCGACATCCGCAAATTGTATAGAGGGCCGCGAGGGATGTCTCATGGTAATGCCGAATGCACCTGAACCGTTAGCCGCGACCGTCGCAGGGGCCGGCGCCGAGGGCTGTACAAGCCGAGTGTTGTGCCGCCTCCGGCCGCGGTCGCCCCAGAAATGACGAAAACATTCCCGCTCAGAGTCGAGGCTTTCCCACTGGCCGATGAACAGCATCCGGGCATATCGACCCGGCGGGATCGAAGGGCGACCATCGTCGGCGTAATAGTCCTGGAACAGCATCTCAACGAAATGATCGAACTCCGCTTCGCGCAGAAGCGCGTTGCAGTTGTCGTAGTACTGATGGCGCGGCGCCAGCGCCACCGCAAGCTGACTGCTGGACCGTTCGGGCACCGCCCGGGCACTCAAACGCCCCATCGCCATAGCAGGTGCTCCGACGTGCATCTTGTGGGTGTATCGAATCCGAACCCCCAGAGTTTGTCAACACGCTGATAGATATGGCTATAGTACCTGGTTTACCCGACCCGTTGGCATGGACTACTTCTCATTCACAATGACAGGCGTTCTCGGACCAAATGAGCGAGGATTTCATGCCCTCTTCTATTTAAATGAATGGCATCTGCCATGACGCTAAGGTTATTCTTTTTTTTAGCATTAGCGAGAACCTGATATACATCAAGAAAATCGAATCCTGCCTGCTCTGTCAATTGTTTCATAATCTTGTTCAGACGTCTCCTGTAAACGTTGTCTGCTGGCGATGCTGTAATAAATGCAGAGAGGACAATAACTCTTCTAGTGGCGCTGTTGTGGAGCAAGCGGCAAACTTCGCGCAGTTCAACTGTGAATCGCTCCGCATCAAAAATCGGCTTTCTTATTAATTCCCTATAAAATAATAATAGCATTTTAAGGCTCTCTTTAAAGTATCTAGCCCTCTTCAGGGCATTTATTCTAGGCATCAAGGAACGCCCACTCTTTGATTCCGAATAAGCAAGGCGGCTCCCAGTTGTATTAGCCAAACTGGTCAAAGATTCATAATTACCAATTTGAAGCAACACTACAGAGTCACCGAAATCATTGGTACAGTCACGCAAAATGTTTATTATTTTTCTAATGGAACAGGGGGCATGCACTATTAACCTGACGGAATCCAAACCGAGCGTTGCCAGTTCAATAAAAGAATCTTCTCGGTTAAAGGGGTATCCATTGAGATGGCATCCGCCCAGAGCATGAATTGTCAAGTTATACATCGCGATTATAATTTCATCCGAGAGGGTTATAGACCGTAGCGGGTGTGAACCAAAGCTGTGCAATTAG
>CAIZDL010000080.1 GCA_903931735.1 uncultured Rhodospirillales bacterium | reverse complement strand
CGCTCTAACGCATGTTTTCAGAGCGGATTCACGCTACGGGGCGGGTCACCCCCTTCGCGACCCGCTCTAACCGCGCCCGATCAGACGCATAATTTCCCGCCGCACCGCCGGGCTGTCCCAATCGGCCCCCCCCAGCAAGCGCGCGGCCTCGTGCCCATCGCGGCCGATCAAAATCGAGGTCGGCAGGCCACGCACGCCAAAGGCCGAAAGCAACGCCCCGCCGGGATCGAGATAAGGCACCAGCGCCTTCACCCCCTGTTTGGATAAAAACGGCATCACCACCCCGGCGCCGCCCCGATCTCCCGCCACTGCCACCACCTGAAAATCGGCGCCCCCCAACTCAGCCTGGAGGCGGTCGAGGGAGGGCAGCTCTTTGACGCACGGAGCGCACCACGTCGCCCACAGGTTCAGAAGCACCGCCTTGCCGGCAAAATCCCCAAGCCCCACCGCACGGGTGGCGTCGCCCTCGGTAAAGGAAACCACCGGCACCGCCCGTGCCGAAACCTGAAACGACCCGGCCCGCAGCGGAGCCGGCCCACTCTGCTGCGATATCAGCGCGATGAGCCCGGCTGCGGCGGCCGAGCCAAACCCGACCACCACACCCACCATGGCCAGCTTGCGAACGCTTTCGGCGTTCATACCGCCTCCTGCTCCGAGCCCTGATCGAGGTTGAACTGCAAGGCCGCCAACCGGGCATAAAGCCCGCCTTGACGACTAAGATCGGCATGAGTCCCAGAGGCAACCACCGCGCCCTGATCCATCACCACAATACGGTGAGCGTTCATCACGGTGGCGAGGCGATGGGCGATGATCAGAGTCGTGCGCCCTTTCATCAACGCCTCGAGCGCCTCTTGGACCGCCCGCTCGCTCTCGGCATCGAGGGCGCTGGTCGCCTCATCGAGCAACAGCACCGGCGGGTTGCGCAAAATCGCCCGGGCAATGGCGATTCGCTGGCGCTGGCCGCCCGAAAGCTGCACCCCCTTTTCGCCCAAATGGGTATCGAGGCCGTCGGGCAGACGCTCCAAAAACTCCAGGGCATGAGCGGCTTCGGCGGCGGCGCGCACCTCGGCTTGGCTGGCCTCGGGCTTGCCATACCGGATGTTTTCCCAGGCGTTACCCGAAAAAATCACCGGCGCCTGAGGCACCAGCCCGAGCCGGCGACGAACCAAAGCAGGGTCGGCTGCGCGAACATCAACGCCGTCGAGCAGCACCGCCCCCGCCTGAACGTCGTAAAAGCGCAGCAGCAATTGAAACACCGTGGTCTTGCCGGCACCGCTCGGACCAACCAACGCCACCGTCTCGCCCGCCGCAACATCGAGCGAAAAGGCGCTCAACGCCGGGCTATCGGGCCGCGCCGGATAGCAAAACCCAACAGCATCGAAACGGACCGTGCCCCGCGCAGTTTCCGGCAACGCCACCGGGCTGGCCGGGGCCACAATGGCGGGCTCGGTGGTCAACAGCTCGAACAGACGCTCGGTCGCGCCCGCCGCCCGCTGCAAATCGCCATAAACCTCCGAGATCGACCCCGCCGACCCCGCAACCAACGCTGCGTAAATCACAAAGGCCGAAAGCTGGCCGCCGGTAATGGTGCCGGCGATCACATCATGCCCGCCGATCCACAGCACGACCCCGATGGCGCCGAACACCAGCACAATCACGGTCATCGCCGTGACCGACCGGATCCGCACCCGGCCCATGGCAGTTTGAAACGCGCTCTCGACCCGATCCACGAAGCCCGAATGATCGATCGCTTCATGATTAAACGCCTGAACAGTGCGAATCGCCGAAAGCGTCTCTTCCAGGTGCGAGCCGACATCGCCCACCCGCTCCTGACTGAGCCGCGACAAGCGGCGCTCGCGCCGCCCCAGCAGCACAATTGGCGCGACCACCAGCGGCAACGACAAAAACACCAGGCCGGTGAGCTTGGCGCTGGTGATCAACAACATCACCAAGCCGCCGATCAGCATCAGGCCGTTGCGCAACGCGATCGAAATCGACGAGCCGATCACCACTTGCAACAGTGTCGTATCGGTGGTCAACACCGAGAGAATGTCGCCCACCCGCGTATGTTCAAACCATGCCGGGCTGAGTTTCAGCACATGGCCGTGAGCGGCGGTGCGCAAATCGGCCACCACCCGCTCCCCAACCCAGCTCACCAGAAAAAAGCGGCCAAAGGCGGCGGCCCCCAGCAACACCGTCACCACCAGCATAATCAGCAACACCCCGTCCAGCATCCCGGGGTCGCCCGCACCGAAACCCTTATCGATCATCACCCGCAACCCCTGGCCAAGGCCAAGAGTGGTCGCGGCAGACACGCTGAGCGCCAGAACCGCGCCAGCAATCTGCCACCGGTACGGCGCAAGATAGGGCATCAACCGCCGCAACGGCTTGAGATCGCGCCGCTTCACGGCGTCGGCGGCGGCGGCGGCCTCGCCCGGCTTCAACGAGCTCTCCACATAGGAGGATTTGCTATGAAACATTAAAACTCAGCCTTGGGAGAAAGCGGCCTCGGACACCCTCGGCCGTGATAAGGACCAAACGGTTACACCGTCTTGCGACGAAACGCTTGCCGAATACCCGCGGCCATCTCGGCGGCGCTGGTCTCGTGACCAAAGACTTTAATCACCACCCCCCGGTCGTCGGCCAAAAATGTAAAAGCGGAATGATCGACAGTGTAGGCGTCGGCGCTCGCGCCCGGCACTTTGCGATAATAGACCCGAAACGTTTTGACGACAGCCGCCGTCTGCTCAGGCGTACCACTCAAGCCCAGCAGGTGGGGGCTGAAAAGGGCAACATAGGGTCCCAGCGCCTCGGACTTATCGCGCTCGGGATCGAGGGTAATAAACAACTGTTGAACGCGATCGGCATCCGCACCAAGTAAACCAAGCGCATTAGCCCCAGTTTGAAGATTGGTTGGGCACACATCGGGGCAGAAGCGATAGCCAAAGCTGATCAACAGCAACTTTCCCGGCCAGCTCCCCTCGGTAACCGTCCGGCCATCATGAGCAGTCAGCGCAAAAGGGCCACCAATGTTGAAGACAACGTCCGAGTGCTGTCCGGTATCAGGCGTTAGCCCCACCTTTATCCACAATGCCCCGGCGCTCAGCGCCACCAACGCCACCAAAAACAAGCCATTTCGGCGCAGCCAACTCATGAACGGGGCCCCCTGCCCACACATCACCGCCGCCTCAGATCATGCAGCGCCCATAAAATCAACGCCACCAGAATGATCGCACCGGCTTGGTGGGCAGCCGCCGTAATGATCGGAACAGACAACACAAGTGTGGTAATTCCAAGGCTAATCTGAACCACAACCCATGTCCCCAACACAAAGCCCAGCCGGCGGGTTACCGGGGCCAACGGCTCCATCGACGCCACCCGCCAGCCGTACAGCAACACCACAGCGCCGGTGCTGAGGGCCAGCCAGCGGTGAACAAACTGCACAGTGGGTGCATTTTGGAATAAATTATACCATTTCGGGTCGTAAAACCACGCCTCGCTCGCAATAAAATGACCCTCCATCAGGGGAAAGGTATTATAAATCAGCCCGGCGTGCAAACCCGCAACCAGCGCACCCCAAATCAGCGTCGTCAACGCCATAACCAGCGCCAAGCGCAGATGAAGGCGCAACCTCCAGCCATTGCGTTTGGCCACCATCGCCGAGCGGGCCTCCGGTCGCAGCAAAGTCAACGCCTGCCACCAGATGAAGCTGAAGATGATCATGGCCATGGAAAGATGCGCCGCAAGGCGGTAATGACTGACCGCCGGACGGTCGACCAGCCCACTTGCCACCATCAACCAGCCGACCACACCTTGGATCGCACCCAGCAGGAAGATGTTCACCAAATTGGGCAGCAACCCTTTCCGTATTTTCCCGGTCAACCAGAAAAACACCATCGGCAGCAAGAACACAAAGCCAATCAACTGCGCAAACAGCCGATGAAACCATTCCCACCAAAAAATTCCCTTGAACGCATCAAGGCTCATACCATTATTAACCTGAAGGTACTCGGGCGACAACTGATACAGCCCGAACACCCGCAACCATTCCTCTTCCGACAACGGCGGCAAAATGCCGATGAGCGGTTTCCACTCGACCATCGAAAGGCCAGAATGGGTGAGACGGGTGATGCCACCAATAATCACAATCCCAAACACCATGGCCGCGCATACCAGCAACCAAACGCCGATCGCAACATCGGCGCCACGGCCGGGCACCGGAGTTGGAGTCGGCGCCGGGGGCTTAGCCGAGGCAGCGGCAATGGGTGCTGGCCCGGATGCGGGTGCTGTTTCAGAGTCGGTCGTCATGGCGCGGTCCGTCGCTATGGTTACGGGCGGGCGATCACGGTGCGGCGATCACAGTCACCCAGTGGCGCATTTTGTTGTGTTCCAAGCCGCAGTATTCGCTACATACCATAGAAAACTTGCCGGCCTCGCCGGTTTTCACCGGCATGATCGCCGCCTGTCCCGGCACCAGCAGCGCCTCGACGCCGCCAATCACCACGCCGTGCAAAATATCTTCAGAGGCGACGTGGAACCGGTAAGCCTGCCAGGCCTGAAGTTCCAGCACCGGCAGAAAACGCCACCGGCCGGCGGCAACATAAACATCGCCCGGCGGCGGCCGCACCACCGGCACACCATCTTCATCGCCAACCCGGTAGCGCGCGTTTTGCGCCTCCAGCTTAGCATCAAACGCGGCGGCAGCGATGGCATAGGTCTGGACCGCCTTCGCGCGCGAAAGCCCGCGCCACGCCGGCTGAGCCAAAAACAACACCACAAGTATCGCACCAACGCCGACCAATAACCGGCGCTCGCACCCCGGCTTAGTTTCGCCGAGGACCGGACTAACCATGATCCGCCTCCGCACGCGCCAGCAATTTTGTCAGGATCAGCCAAATAAACAGCACACCACCCAACACCGCCAATGCGCCGCCCAAGCCATAAACGCCCATCGCGACCTTCTTCAGTGTGCTGTCGAGACCTTGCGCCGCCGCCCCCATAGTCTTGCGCGGCACCCCGGCGGCCCCAGCCACAAACATGCCAATGGAAAACACCATTTGGCCCCAGCCATAGCTATGGAACAGCACCGGCACCAGCCGAGGCGAGGTCACCCCGCGCCCAAGTGCCGGTAACACCACCGCAATAAACAGCCCCATAAAAGCAAGATTAACGCCACCAATCGCCGAATGATAATGAGATGGCGTGCGAGCATCGGAGGCCCCAAGGAAGAACCCCATGGCCCCACCGACAATAAACACCGCCAGCGAAATCCCCAGCGCCAACTCAGCCGCCCCCCACCGGATCGACCCGCGCCGGCGCCACAGCAAAGCCACCAGCCCACCCCCAACCACCACCGGAGGCAAGGTCAACCCATACCACAAAAGATCTGTAAAGGCCAACCGATGTTCAAGACTAAGCACGTCGTACATAAAGTAAAACAACGGCCCTGGCAGCACAAAGACCACCATCGACGCCATAACCAACTTGAACAGCGACGGCGGCACCGGCTCCTCGCCAAACGCACTTTTTGCCAATATTACCCAAGCTGTAAGCATCAAGGCAGTATTAACAAACTGGAGCCCGTGACCACCCCCCCAAAACAAGCGCTCGTTGAATGTTTGCAGATCCAACCCCGCCGGCAGGCAAAACCACGCGATGGCGATCAACAGCAACGACAGCAAATAAAGGCCGCCAGCCACCCCAACACCAAAGCCAACGGACCCGCGAATCGCGCCGGGGTTCGCCAGCAAACGGACCACCGGCAGCGCCACGCCACCGCCCACCAACACCAACCCCAAGTAATAAAGAGGATGAATGACGATCGGCACATAATTATTAAGACAAGGTTCGCCCTCGTTAAGAAAAGCGGGAATGGCCAACAACACCGTGCCCACAACCCCGGCCCACATCCCGACCGGCCCGAACGCACCAAGCCGAATGTGCTCCATCCCGGCCAAAGGCAACACCGCCAATGTGCCCAGCACAGCCAAGAACCACACGACAAACGACAAGATAACGTGGGTCACCAGGGCCGTATAAAAGAAGCTCTGCCAAGACCAGGGCAACAGAACCTGGGTCGCGGGAACTCGCGACAATACCAACAGCAACGCCAACGCCCCGGCCACCGCCAGCGAGCCGGCGGCAATCCAGGACCAACCCGCGACTTCCCGGCGCAAACCGCCCGTCAGCGGCATCCACAGCGCCTCAGTCATGCCCCACGCCCGGCTGCTCAATCACGCGCGCCCGCAACACCTGCACGGCAAAACTCCCAACTTACCGACCGCTCCATTCCCGACCGGTGCCACCATAGCCAAGATTCGGGGCCGTTCAAGCAATAACAAGGGCCAAAATGCCGACATCGCCGTTTTAAAAGGAGGCCCCGCGATCCCCACCGCTCCCGATCACTGCAACCCGACATCAATCAGCACAACCACAAACAGCGCCGCAAGATACTGCATCGACGCGAAAAAGTTCCGCCGCGCCCATTCACGGGTGGGCCGGCAAATCAACCTCCAGTTGCACCACAACAGGGCTGCCCCAATGACCATGGACAGCACGCCATAAACGGCACCCATCTCCCCCAACCACCAGGGCAGGGCCGCAACCACGATCATCAGCAACGAATTGGCGAAAATGACCCGCGCCGTAACCGCGTCCCCCGCCAGCACCGGCAGCATCGGCAAATTGGCCCGCGCGTAATCGTCCTTGATCATAATCGCCAACGCCCAAAAATGGCTTGGCGTCCACAAAAACAGCACGATCGCGAGCAAAGCCGGCAACAACAACCGGGTCGGGTCGACTGCGGCCGCCCCCGCCAAAACGGCAAAACTACCGGCAGCGCCGCCAATCACAATGTTGAGCCACGTCCGCCGCTTGAGCCACACCGTGTAAACGATCGCATAAAAGAACACGCCAAGGAAAAGATGCAACGCAACCATGGGGTTAAACATCCACCATGCGAGCCCGAGCCCGGCCGCCAGCAGCGCCGCAGCGATCAACAACACCTGCTCCGGCCGCTCCAGGGCGTTCATGGCGAGCGGTCGTTTGCTGGTCCGGACCATCATGCGGTCGATATCACGATCGTACCAATGATTAAACACCGAGGCCGCCGCCGACCCCAGCATCATCGCCACCACCAGCACCGCCATCGCGGCCGCATCAAAATGATGTGCGATCGCGCAATAGCCCATCACCGCCGAAAGAGCGATCATGACACCGATGCGCATCTTAAATAGTTCGATATATGAACGGATTGGCATGCCGAACTCTCGTCAAAACCGGTTTCCGCGCCCGGCGACACCGGGCTCTATCTTGGGCTTGGCCGCCTAAACCCGCACGATCCCCAAGGGACCATCAGATATGGAGATAAGTGCCCAAATAAAAATACAGCGCGATGACAACCAAAATCATCGTCAGGTAACGCTTTCGCCATTTCAGGCGTTCATCCGGGTCATCATTGTCTGCTGACATCTAACCGCACTCCCCAACTCTAGTCCGGCACTCAAGAATTACGCAACCATACCAACCAAATACTTAAAATGTGGCGGCCAAAGATCCATCTTCAGCCGCCACGCCTTCATAGCTTACTTAGCACCGTAATAATAGGGGCTCCAACCGGCGGGAACGCTGACATCGTGGAGGAAATTACCGGGTCCCGGAGGATTGACGGTATGAGTCCATTCCAGCGAATTGGAGTTCCAAGGATTGGTCGAAGCACACTTCTGACCGGCAAACGCACAATACACGAAGTTGGCCAAGGCCACCAACATACCCGCGCCCATGATAAACGCACCATAGGTCGCGACATGGTGATAATCGGCAAACCAAGCCGGGAACTGGTCATAATCCCAGTAACGGCGCGGCATTCCGGCGACACCAACCACGAACAGCGGCGCGAAAGTCACGTTGGCACCGATAAAGCTCAGCCAGAAGCCCACTTTGCCCAGCATGGTGTCGGCAAACCGCCCGGTCATCTTGGGGAACCAGAAATAAACACCCGAGAAGATCGAGAAGGTCGCGAACAGCGCCATGACGTAATGGAAGTGCGCATGGACATAAGCAGTCTTGGCCAGATGAACCGTCATCGACACCATCGCCAGCGGAATGCCGGTGAGGCCGCCAATCAACAGGAAGAACAGGCACGCCACAGCATAGTACATCGCGACATTGTAACGCAGCGCCGCCTTGTAAAGCGTGCCCCACAGGGAGATCAACATCACGCCCACCGGCACCGAAATCATCAGCGTGGTAACCGTCATGCCAATGCGAATCCAGTCCGGCATACCTGAGGTATAAAGATGATGAACCCACACTTCGCCCGACAGACCGGCAATACCAAACACGCCGCCATACACCGCCGCCTTATAGTTAAAGACGGGGTTCTGCCCCATGGTTGAGATGACCTCGAACAGGATACCCATGGCCGGCAGGAAGATAACATACACCGCCGGATGCGAATAGAACCAGAACAAGTTCTGATAAAGCACCGGGTCACCACCTGCGGCGGCGTCAAAGAAGTGAGTGCCCATGTATTTGTCGGTCAGCAACAAAGTCACCGCCGCGCCAAGTACCGGAATGAAGATCAAGTTGATGGTTAGCGAGCCCAGCAACGTCCATACCAACACGGGAAGCTGATTCCAGCCCACCCCCGGCGCCCGCATACAAATCACGGTGACCAGAATGTTGATCGCGCCGACGATCGACGAAAAGCCCATCAGGTGAACGGTGAAGACATAGAACGCCGTGTTCGCCGTGGTCCTGATCGAATAGGGCGGATACCCGGTCCACAACACGTCCGGCGCATCCGGCATGGCCATGCTGATCAGCGCCAGCACAACGCCCATCAGATAGAGCCACACCGAGAAGGCGTTAAGCCGAGGAAAGGCCATATCCTTGGCCCCGATCATAATCGGCAGGAAATAGTTGCCGAAAAAACCAGTCAGGCCCGGAATGAGGAAGGCCAGGATCATCGCCGCCGCGTGAAAATACAGAGCGTTATAATAGGCCTGGCCCTGGGCGATATCCATGCCCGGGCTATATTGTTGCAAACGGATGATCAGCGCCGCAATACCGGCAAGCCCGAACGCGGCAAACGAACCGATCAGATAGAGGATACCGATCCGCTTATGATCGGTGCTAAATACCCATTCTTTGAGCGTCTTCATAGCTCACCCTCAACTGTTGGATGCGGACGCGGCAGGCGCCGCACTCGCATGCTGTTGGCTCTTGATCCAGGCGTCGAAATCCGCCTGAGGCACCGCCTCGATCCAGGCGCCCATTTGGGCATGGCTCATGCCGCAATATTCGCCGCAGGTGGCCAAATATCTGCCGGGCTTTTGCGCCACGAACCACAGGAACGTCTTCCGCCCCGGAACCGCGTCTTCCTTAATTCGGAAGTCAGGGATGCCGAAGGAGTGAACGACGTCGTTCGAAGTCATGCGTAACACCACCGGCTTACCGACCGGAACCTTGATCTCGTTGGTGGCGGTAACGCCATTCCCAAAATCGAAATCCCAGTAAAACTGGTTGGCGACCACTTTGACTTCGAGCGCACCCACGGGAACGGTGCGTTGGGTGTTCCACAGCACCCAGCCATTGGCAGCGAGGTAGAAGTCGTCGGCCATGAAGACCACGGCCGGAATGACCGCGAGGCTGATCGCCTGGGCAACGCTTAACTTCGGTCCCTGACCAATCTGCCCGGGCGCCGTGGCCCGATACTTCACGAGCATGTAAGCAGCCCAGCCGCCAAACACCACACCAATGATGATGATGTCGATCAGCACATGGCCGAAGAGATGATTCCAGTCTGCGGCCGGATCAGGCACCTTTCCGTCCAATGCCATTGCCGCGGCGGGCGCCGCGAAAGCGGCGAGCCCGGCGAGAACCGATACCCACCCTGTCTTTTTGTTCCCTGTCATCTGAGGAGCTCCCCCTTTCGTGCCCGCCTCTTAAAGGCGAGGATCGAGACCAATAGCGAAACAATGCCGAAAACAAGCGACCCGAGCCCGATAAACAACGGGTAGTTGAGCTTGTACTTACCATCTTTATAATTGTAGCTATAGCAAACGCTCAGGGCTAAGTCGTAGATTTCACCTGGCTTTAGTTGATTTTGCTTAGCGTCGATCAGTGCGAGTTCCACGTCCAGCGGCCGGGAATTTGCCGAATACAGGTAGCGGACCACCCGCCCCTCCGCAGACAAGAACGCAAAGACCCCCGGATGCAAAAACACCTTGTCCCGTGGTGACCAAAAGTACTTGAACCCAACCGCGTCCGCCAACCGCTTGGCATCCCCCCCGTTACCTGGGCCCCCGTTCGCTGGTAGCGCAAATCGCCACGCCGCCAGAATCGGGGCCGGAACGTCAAACTTGGCGCGAAACTTCGCCAGACTTTCCGCGGTATCGTTCGGATCGAAACTGACAGTGAGGATGCGATAATCCCGCCCCGCCACCTGCCCCTTCACGTCCTTCAATAAATCGCTCAAGTCCTTGTTGACGACCGAACACGTGCCATCACAATTGTAATAGGAAAGGACCAGCACCAACGGCTGCCCGGTCATGTCGCCGAAGGTGAACGCCTGCCCCTTTTCGTCGCGGAAAGCCAGGGCTGGTTCCGGCTTTGCGCCAAGAAACCGCCCTTCGTCTATCCGGAACAGGGCCGGGTCAACCTCCGATTCACTGTACGGCGACCATTGGGCCTGGGCCTGCCCGGCCAGTGCGGTCCACAAGGCCAAAACCAACCACGCCCATAGCAGCCGTACCATCACCAGACACCCAATTTACCGAGTTTTACCAGAAGTAAACCTGCGACACGACGAACACGCTGGCGATCGTCAGGAAGTACCAGAAGATCGACCCGCAAAGAACGAACGTCGAATTGGTCTTGCCCGACAGCGCGAACACATACATGAACAGGAACATCCCAACGCCAAGCAACACGTGCACCGCGTGGAAGCCGGTGATCGCATAATATGCCGATGAGAAGACGCTGGAGCCGGGAATGAACCCGATCCCGATCTGGTGCGCGTATTCCGCGCCAGTCATCCCCAGAAACACCACTCCCATCAGGATGGTCAGCAGCACGCCCGAGCGGAACCCCGAAAGATCGCCGGCCTCATGCTTTTTGCCAGCCAAATAGAGCACGACGCTCGAGGCCACCATCAGGGCCAGCATGATCAAGGGCTTGGTGGTCTCCATCACCGGCGTACCTGCCGGCGGCCACGATTCGGCGAACAGTCGCATCACCCAATAGGCAACGAACAGCGCCGTAAACATAAAGAATTCGGAGACGATGAACAGCGGAAATCCAATCCCCGCCGCGCCCTCGACCATATTCGTCGTGGTCAACGCTTCCCGAACCCAAATTGCAACACCCCAGATCAGCGTCAAAGCGCCGAGCCCGGAGAACAACAGGGCCAATTGCGTGTTTTCATACACGAAGTAGCTAGAAAAGCCCAGCGGCACCAACAACAGAAGCCCAACCGAGATCACCAACGGTGCCGCGGAGGTTTCCCAGTGGTGCGCATGCCCGCCGTCATGGGCATGGGAATCGGCAGCATGAACGCTCATCGCCCCCCCTAAGTCTCCAAACTGTCAACAGCCGCCCCCCCATTCGGCGGAACGTCCCCTTGGATGTACACAGAGACCCCGCCGCTGTCAATTTTGTGGGCGCTCGACTGTCGACCTTTACAGGTAAGTACAAATTCGCTGGCTAAATGTCAGACGCCAAAAACCGTCGGCCGCAGGAGGTACAAACACCCACAGCATTCGGTAAAATATTTTCTGTATTCCCAAATCGATGCGCCGATGAGGCCCCGATCACCCAAATTGGGGGGGCCGATTTTCGGCAGTTATTTGGCAGCCGCAAGATAGGCTGCCATGTTAATAATTTAATGTTAACTTTTGTGTCCTGGTGAAGAGCCTGTCCGGCTCTAAAGCTGCATAAAAAACACCCCCCGCCCGTTTCCGAGCGGGGGGATCATCCTTCACAACCCGATCACTATCACGCGGCGACGCCGGCGGCAACATCACGGAACGCGGGAATTTGATCGAAGTTCATGTAGCGGTAAATATCGGCGGCCTTCTGATTGACCACTTTTACCTGCTCCAAGTATTCGGCAACGGTCGGAATCCGCCCGATCAACGCGCATACCGCAGCCAACTCGGCGGAACCAAGATAAACCTGGGTATCGATGCCGAGTCGATTGGGGAAATTCCGCGTTGAGGTCGACATCGCGGTGGAGCCCTTGCGGATTTGCGCCTGATTGCCCATGCAAAGCGAGCAGCCAGGCATCTCCATCCGCGCACCGGCCCCACCGAGCACACCGTAATAGCCTTCCTCGGTCAGGATCATGGCGTCCATTTTGGTGGGCGGCGCGATCCACAACCTTGTCGGCAAATCGGTCTTTCCGGCCAAGACCTTACCGGCCGCGCGGAAGTGCCCGATGTTGGTCATGCACGAACCGATGAACACTTCGTCGATCTTGGCACCGGCAACTTCCGACAAAAGTTTCACGTCGTCGGGATCGTTCGGGCAGGCAACAATCGGCTCATTGATCTCAGCAAGATCGATCTCGATCACGGCGGCATAGTCGGCGTCGGCATCGGGCTGCAACAGATGCGGATTGGCAATCCAGGCTTCCATGGCCTTAACCCGGCGGCCCAAGGTCCGGGCATCCGAATAGCCAGTGGCGATCATCCATTTCATGAGCACAATATTCGAGCGCATGTATTCGAGGATCGGCGCCTTGTCTAAACGGACCGAACACGCGGCGGCCGACCGCTCGGCAGCGGCATCGGACAGCTCGAATGCCTGCTCGACTTTAAGGTCGGGCAACCCTTCGATTTCCAGAATGCGGCCCGAGAAGACGTTCTTCTTGCCTTTCTTTTCAACGGTCAGCAAGCCCTGGCGAATAGCATAGAGCGGAATGGCGTTGACCAAATCGCGCAACGTCACGCCCGGCCGCAACTCCCCCTTAAACCGCACCAACACCGATTCGGGCATGTCGAGCGGCATCACCCCGGTGGCGGCGGCAAACGCCACCAAGCCGGATCCGGCCGGAAACGAAATACCAATCGGAAAGCGCGTGTGCGAGTCGCCGCCGGTGCCGACGGTATCGGGCATCAACAACCGGTTGAGCCAGGAATGAATCACGCCATCGCCCGGACGCAAGGCAACGCCACCCCTTGTCGAAATGAACGCCGGCAGGTCGCGATGAGTCAACACATCCACCGGCTTGGGGTAAGCGGCGGTGTGGCAGAACGACTGCATCACGAGGTCGGCGGAGAAGCCGAGGCACGCCAGATCCTTCAACTCGTCCCGAGTCATCGGCCCGGTGGTGTCCTGGGAACCCACGGTGGTCATTTTGGGCTCGCAATAGGTGCCGGGGCGAACGCCCTTGCCCTCGGCCAAGCCGCACGCCCGGCCAACCATTTTCTGCGCCAGCGAGAAGCCCTTGCCGGTATCGACCGGGACCGCAGGTAGCCGAAACAGCGTCGATACCGGCAAACCCAGCGACTCGCGCGCCTTGGCGGTCAAGCCCCGGCCAATGATCAGCGGGATGCGCCCACCAGCCCGAACCTCGTCAAAGATCACATCGGACTTGACGGTAAACTCGGCAATCACCTGGCCGTTTTTAAGCGCCTTGCCGTCATAGGCCCGCAGTTCAACAACGTCGCCGGTCTCCATTTGGGAAACATCAAGCTCGATCGGCAGCGCGCCTGCGTCTTCCATTGTGTTATAGAAAATCGGCGCGATCTTGGAGCCAAGACAAACACCCCCAAACCGCTTGTTCGGCACATAGGGAATATCTTCGCCAGTAAACCACAACACCGAATTTGTGGCCGATTTACGCGAAGAGCCGGTGCCGACGACATCGCCGACATAGGCCACCAAGTTCCCCCGCGCCCGCAATGCTTCCAATTGCTTGACCGGGCCGCGCTTCCCCGCCTCTTCCGGGACGATCCCTGGACGGGCATTCTTCAACATCGCCAGCGCATGGAGCGGAATGTCGGGGCGGCTCCAGGCATCGGGGGCCGGCGACAAATCGTCGGTATTGGTCTCGCCCGACACCTTGAAAATTGTGATGGTCAGGCTTTCCGGCACCGCCGGACGCGACGTAAACCACTCGGCATCGGCCCACGACTGCACCACGCCCTTGGCGTTGGCGTTGCCCTTATCGGCCAGTTCTTTGACATCATGGAAGAAGTCAAACATCAAAAGCGTGCCCTTGAGCGCCGCAGCGGCGGCAGCCCCGCACTCCGAACAAGCCAGCAGGTCGATCAGCGGCTTGATGTTAAAACCACCAAGCATCGTGCCCAGCAACTCCGTCGCCTTGATCTTCGAGATCAACGGCGAGCTTTCGAGTCCTTTGGACACGGCAGCCAGATAGCCAGCCTTGACTTTGGCGGCGTCATCAACCCCCGCCGGCACCCGATAGGTGATGAGATCAACCAAAACCTGCTCTTCGCCCTTGGGCGGGCACCCCAGCAGGCCGATCAATTCCTCGGTCTGCTTGGCGGACAGCGGCAGGGGGGGAATTCCGAGCGCAGCACGCTCGGCGACGTGCCGACGGTAAGCTTCTAGCACAGCGTGGTCCTCTCATGTATCAGGGGGGGCAGATTTGGGCGGGCAAAACCTGGAATAGGTTATATAGACTGGGCTTCGGGGCGGCAAGGTGTCCGCTGCCGTTTCCCCGCGAGTATGCTATGATCTGCGCCAACATCTTCCCGATCGGAGACCGGCAATGGCGATCGAATGGAATGACAGCCTAATCCTTAGTCACGAACATATCGACGACGATCATCGCGAAATGGCCGCACTGATCAATAAACTCTACCTAAGCGTTAGTGAAACTTTCGGGAAGGAATCAATCCGGACCGCTGCGCACGAATTACTAAGATTTTCCCAAGCCCATTTCAGCCATGAGCGGGGGTTGATGGGGCACCACCGCTACCCGGAAATGGTGGAGCACCTGGGCGAACACAACCAGTTACTCAGCGAACTGCAAAGCCTGATCGCCTCCATCGACACCGACGACGACCACCCCCGCTTCGAGGCGGTAGAATTCCTTGATGATTGGTTCGCCAACCACCTCAAGGGCGCCGACGCCCGCCTCGCCACGTTTTTATGTGAACGGACCTGACCCGCCTATCGCGCGCTACTCCTCAGACGGCTGAAACCGATAACCAACCGCCGGCTCGGTGATAATAAAACGGGGACGGGCCGGCTCATCTTCAAGCTTCTTGCGCAAATGACCAATATGGACGCGCAAATACTGAGTCTCGTGGATATGGGCTGGCCCCCAGATTTCCCGCAGGATTTGGGCATGGGTTAATACCTTGCCGGCATGGCTGACCAGCAACCAAAGCGTGTCGAACTCCCGCCGCGACAGCATCACCTCGCCCCCCGACAGCGTGACGCGGCGCGCGGCAAGATCGATCATAAGATCTCCGGAGCGCAACTCCCGGTGGGGGTGCTCAGCAGCGCAGCTATGATGCCGCAGCACTGTGCGGATTCGCAGCATCAATTCATCAATGGCAAAAGGCTTGGTGACATAATCGTCGGCGCCCCGGTCGAGCGCTTCGATCTTATCCACGTCGCCCGTCCGCACGGTAAGCACGATAATCGGCGACGCGCAATGCTCGCGCAGACGGCTGATCACCTCGTGACCATCCATATCGGGCAGGCTGAGATCAAGCACCACCAAATCCGGCTGTTCCTGCGCCGCCAGCGCAACCGCATCGCGCCCGGTGCCGGCCTCAAAAACGACGTGGTTATGAGCGCCAAGACTTATCCGCAGAAACTTCCGAATCTGCGGCTCATCATCGACCACGAGGATTTTCTTTGGCGCTCGGCCCATATCCGGCATTCCGCAACAACGATTATTCAGCTTACACGTTAAACATGGTAACGAGCACCCTCGCCGTCACCCACTTTGGACGCTCGCCACCCCACTCTGCAAACCAGCATCGCCCACCGCCTCGGAAGCAGCATCGCCGCCGGCGCCGGCCGGTTCATCAAGGTGGGACGGCAACGGCGGCGCCTCGGAAACCGCGAGGCTGAGAGTAATCACGGTGCCATGGCCAAGTTCGGACGTGCTGGCCGCCACAGTCCCGCCATGCGCCTCAACAATACCCCGGCAAATCGCCAAGCCCAACCCGGTGCCGGTGGTCTGTTGACCCGTGGTCTTGACCCGGTAGAACATATCGAACACCCGGTCGCGCTCACCCTCGGGAATACCCGGCCCCTGATCGGTTACCGAGACCAGCATCCGCCGGTTTTCCAACCGCACCCGAATGATGATTCGGCTGCCGGAGGGGGAGTATTTGCAAGCGTTGTCGAGAATGTTGATCAACACTTGCTCGATCAGCGCAAAATCCAAATGGAGCAACGGCAACCCGGCGTCGATCTGGATATCGAGCGGACGCGTTAATATTTGCTTTTTCAGCCGCTCCAGCGCCGAGCCGATGATATCCTGGATATCCACCCAATCCAGCCGGGGTTGCAGCGCGCCCGAGCCAAGGCGGGTCATGTCGAGCAGGTTTTGCACGAAGCGGTTGAGCCGCTCGGCTTCATCCTGAATCGTCAACAACAACTCGTCCCGGGTCTCGGCAGCAAAGGTCGGCCAATAGCTGAGCAAACTGGTCACGGAGCCAGTAATCGCCACCAGCGGTGTTCGCAAATCGTGCGAAATCGAGGACAACAGCGCCGAACGCAGACGCTCGGTCTCGGTCAACAACCGCGCCTGCTCGATATCGGAAACAAGAGTAGTCCGTTCGATTGCCACCGCCGCCTGCCCCGCCAACGCATCAAGCAACCGGGTCTGCTCCGAGGACAAAAGCTTGTCCGGCCCGGCCATCGCCACGCCCAGCACGCCCACCGGCCCGCGCGCGGTGCGCAACGGCAAAAACAACCATTCGGCACCCGGCAGCGTCCCCGATGCCTTGCCCGCCGTCTTACCGTGGTTCCAGGCCCAATTGGCGGCGGCGGCGGAAACGGTGTCGAGCTGATCTTCCGGCGGGTAACCGGCCACGATCTCCAGCCCGTTATCCTTGCGCATCAAAACCAACGCCCGGCCTTGGATTATTGAGGCGACGTGATGAACCACCGCCCACAACACATCGTCGAGCACGGCGGCGCCAGCGATTTTGCGGCTGAAATCATAGAGATTGGCGGTCCGGCGCGCACTGTGTTTGGTGGCCTGCACCTGCCTTCGAACCGCAGCGGTATATTGCCCCACGGCCACTGCTGCGGCAAGAAAGGTCACAAATTCGAAGATATCCTGAGAATTGGTGATTTGCAGGGTATAGCGCGGCTCTTTGAAGAAGAAGGTATAGGCAAGAAAACTGATCAACGACACCAGCAACGACGGACCGAGGCCACCGCGAACCCCCGCCGCCAGCACCGCCGTCATGAAAATCAATGCTAAATTGGATAGCCGGAGCACGATATCGCCAAAAAAGGCCGCGCCCAACGCGCCGACCCCCATTGCCAGGGCGAATCCATAATCCTTCCACCGGACCGCCGCCGCCTTTTTGGCCACCCCCGCCGCGCCGGCCGGCTTCGCCGCACCCGCCTGCTCATCGCTGGTGATCACCAGCACATCGAAGGTTTGCCCCCGGGACAAAAGCGCGTCGGTCGGCGATTCGCGGAACAGGCGCCACCAGCCCGACCGGTGCGACTTGCCAACGATAATCTGGCTGACATTGCGCTGCCGGGCGCAAACCAAAATTTCCTGAGCGACATTCTCGCCGCTCAACACCGCCGTTTCGGCCCCCAACTGCTCGGCCAACCGCAACGCCGACGAAACCTGATCCCGCTCCTCGTCGGATAAGGTCTGGTGGTGCGAGGTTTCAACGTACACCACCAACCAGGGGGCCTGACGCCGCTCGGCCGCCCGTTTGGCGGTCCGCACCAGCCGCATGGCAAAGGAATTGGCCCCGATGCAGACCATAATCCGCTCACGGGTCGGCCAAGGCCCCGGAATCGCATGAGCGCGCATATAGTTGAGCATCTGCTCATCCACACGCTCGGCCGCATAGCGCAAGGCCAATTCCCGCAGGGCGGTAAGATTGCCGGGCGAAAAGAAGTTGGCCATCGCCCGCTTGGCCTGCTCGGGAATATAGACCTTGCCCTCGACCAACCGCTGCATCAACTCCTGGGGCGGTAAATCGATCACCTCAATTTCGTCGGCCTTTTGAAGCACGCTGTCGGGCACGGTTTCGCGGACCTGAATCCCGGCAATCCGCGCAATAACGTCGTTGAGACTTTCAAGATGCTGAATATTGAGCGTCGAATACACATCGATGCCGGCATCCAGAATCTCGGTCACATCCTGGTGGCGCTTGGGGTGCCGGCTGCCGGGCACATTGGTGTGCGCCAACTCATCCACCAGCACCAACCGGGGCCGACGCCGAAGGATGGAATCGATATCCATCTCCTCGAAATGCAGCCCCCGATATTCCACCTTTTGGCGCGGGATCGTCTCCAGACCGCGCACAAAGGCTTCGGTCTCCAGGCGGCCGTGGGTTTCAACCACGCCCACCACCACATCCAGCCCCTCGCGCCGCCGATACTGGGCGGTGCGCAGCATGGCATACGTTTTGCCAACGCCGGGCGCGGCGCCAAGAAAAATTTTCAGCCGGCCGCGATGCTCCCGATTTACCTGCTCCAACAGAGCTTCGGGAGACGGACGGTCATTATCGTCGCGCTCGGCCATGGCGTCCCTTAGTTTAGGAGCAGCGACCGCCCCACCCCTGGCGGGCCGCCAAATCAGATCACCAGATTATAATGGTCCGGATCTCCCTCGGAATACCAGCGGCCGATTAAATGATTTTGACGATCGAAGCCAAGGGAGAGGAAAGTACGGGCGCGGATAAAGCGCTTCTGGGTCTCGGCAAACCGAGGCATCTCGATGGTGTATTCATCGGACACCCGCTCCGGCGACCGCACCAACTGCCGCAGCACCGCCGTCGTCACGGCATTCAGTGGCGGATGAACCACCCCCGACGAGATCAATTGCCAGATATCGACGCCGCCGCCCCGAATAATCGCCGCCGCGCCAACATTCACCTCGCCCGAAAGCACGGTCAACCGGCACCGATTGCGCAACGAAAAATCCGACAGCACCTTCAACAGCCTCAACCACTCATCCTGGTGGGCGGGACTGCGCCACTGATCGCGCAGATCATCATCAACGTGAGAGCCGGGGCGCAGGAAATTAACCGCCCGCTCCAACCAGCCCATGCCAACAAAGGCCAACGGCACGCTGGAGGACAGCAACACCTGCTTGCAGCCCTGGAACCGCGCCAGCCAGCCCGGCAACTCCTGCCACGTGGCCTCGCTCAACACCTGATCCCGGGTGCGGTCGGACCGCAAATCCAGCACCAAAAGACCAATATCGCCGACCCGGAACCCCTGGGTGAACGTCCCGATGCCCGAGCCCCAAACACATTCCAGCGGATCGCGAATCGCGGCGCCAAGCTGAAACAGCGAAAATTGCCGACGGGCCACCGCAAACAAGCCGCGATAAACCTGCGACGTGTGCTCCACCTCGGGGCGGGACCCCCACCCATCAAAGATGTCGTGGTCGTCCCACATCATCACCGAAGGAATAACCGCCATCGCCTGAGCATATTCGGGCTTTGCCATCGCCACGCAATAAGCGTTGAAGTAATAGTCCATCGCCTGATCGGCCATGATCCGCGTGAACGGCTGGCTATAGCGCGTAGACTCGGGCAGCATCCACCACTGGACCAGCGCGTTACAATCGGCCCACAGATTGTCGGCGCAGATCTGATCGCCGCCCTGAATCAAAATGTGGTAGGGGTTTTCGGCATGGAGCTTCAACATTTGCTTCCACATGCCGCCGGGACCCTCGGGCAACGAAGAGACCCCATAGTCGTCGGCGATGCCGTTGGCCGACGTGTAAGCCAAGCGCAACCGGGTGCTCTGCCCCGGGATGGTAACGGTCCAGGTGGTGCCCCGGTCGGGAAAGCCATAGGTGATGCGGCGATCGTGCGCGGTGCGCGGCACAGCGAACACAAACCGCCAAACATGCCGGCCCCGCCACACGAAAACATGGCGCGGCGGCACCGCCAGCGTGACGCCTTCAACAATCATATCGTCGGGCTCGACCGTGCCCTCAAACACAAAAAGCACCGAGAGGCGCCAGCGGTCGTCCCCATCCCCCCGAGGGCTCTCGCCCCGAAAGTACAAGATCGGACCGACGATCGGCTGCGGAACAGATTTTTCGCTCGCCATAACGGATCGCCCCCTAATAATCCAATACGTCACCCCTCCCGCCTTCACCCCAAGCACGGAAGAAGCCTGCGAAACATAGGCGGAGCGCGCCAGTTGGGCCTAGAAAAAAAATCGCGGGCTATTGCTGATGTAGAATCCCGTGGCCGGATGGCTACGGCAAACCTCACCCCCGTCGGCTCCGCCAACCCCTCCCGTCGGCTCCGCCAACCTACCCCCGTCGGCTCCGCCAACCCCTCCCGTCGGCTCCGCCAACCCCTCCCGTCGGCTCCGCCAACCTACCCCCGTCGGCTCCGCCAACCTACTCCGCTTCCAGACGCCAAATCGTGGTCGCCTTAACGGCAGAGTCCTCAATATCGGCGCTGATGGCGATGCTGTAGCGGGCAAGGGCGGTAAGGCCGGTGCGGGGCAGATAGCTGCGGCCAGGATCGCCAATGATTACAACCACGCCCCGAGCCGCCTCCGACCGCAACCAGACGATCACCGCCTCGGCCATCGGGCGCTCATAACAAACATCGCCGGCCAGAATAACATCGACGGCGCTGGCCGGACGCCCCACAACGGCCTCCCCCGAAACCGTCACCGAAAGGCCGTTGGCCGCGGCGTTGAGCCTGATCGCCGCCAGAGCGAACGAATCGATTTCCACCGCCGTGACCTCGACCGCCCCGGCCCGCGCCGCCGCCAGCCCGATCAAACCACCACCGGCAGCAAAATCCAACACCCGGCGCCCGCGCACAATCTCGGGATGATCAAGAATATACCGCGCCACAGCCTGCCCGCCGACCCACGCAAAAGCCCAGTAGGGAGGGGGCAACCCAATGGTACTCAACGTATCTTCCGTCGCCTGCCACAACGGCGTTACCTCGGTCGCGAGGTGCAAGAGCAGCTCGGGAATTAAAGGTACTGTCGTTAACAAAGTATTACCAACAATGAAGGCGTCATGGTCCGAGTCGTAGGGATCTGTCAATGGATTGTGCCTCAGTGCCTAAGATGTCCAGGCGTTGATTGCTGCACCGCCGGGACGCAAAGTCTACATCGGCTAAGGAGTTACATTTCCGTTAACGCGACGTGACAAAAAAATCACCCGAAAGGGTATTCCTCACCTAGACTCATCATCGCTGACATGATACCAATGCGCCATCAAAAATGTCGGGGGACAGGATAATGCTGGGGACGAAGCAGGTACACCGCTGCGTGGGTCGACTGTGCGCACTGCTAATCACACTGTCAATTTTGGCCGTGATGATGCCCAGTACCGCCCAGGCGCAGATGTGTGTCCGCTATGCCCGGCAACTCACCCATTTCGATATCCGGGGCGATGCGTGGGCGTGGTGGCAAAACTCCGCCGGCCGCTACCAGCACGGTATGCGCCCGGTTGAAGGCTCGGTGCTGGTGTTCCAACGCACCGGCCGCCTTCACCAGGGCCACGTCTCCACGGTCAGCCAAGTGGTCGACCGGCGCACCATCCTGGTGGATCATAGCTGGCTCGAAGGCGACACGCTCCACCGGGGCATGAAGGTGATCGACACCTCGCCCAACAATACCTGGACCTCGGTTAAGGTTTGGTACGAGCCGGCAGACCATCTCGGCTTGCGCGCCTATCCGACCTATGGGTTCATTTATCCCCGCGATAACAAGGGCTTCTCCCAACCATTGGCCGTGGCCGCCAACGACGACGACGAGCGCGACGGCCCGCCCGAGGCGATCAGGCCCGCAGGCCGCCGCCCAGCGGCGCAGGCGCCGATCGCCCACGTCCCCGCAACCAGGGTTGCAAGCGCAACCACCCCCAAAGGGCAAACCCAGGGGGCGCAGGCGGGCACTCTGCAAATGGCTTCGCTGTTCCTGCCCCACCGCAAGCCGGCCTCGCCCGGCAGCGCCCCGGCAGCCAGAGGCGCCGCCAATGGGGCCTCCAGTGGGGTTGAGAGCGTGGTCGCGGCATATGTTCCGCGCCGCAAGCCCGGCAGCCAGGCGGTTCCGGTCCATGTCCTCACCCCGGCGCCGATCGGGGTGGAATTCAGCGCGGTGCCCCAGGTGCCTCGTCATAAGCCAAGCGGCCACGGCGGCCCGCAGCAGCTTGCCGACGCCCGGGGCGGGGCGGAGTTGAGCGACTGATTGCCAAAACCCGCCGTTTGCCCCCCCCCCCTCAGCCGCGAAAAATCGAACGCCCCCGCGCCCCGCCCCAGACGGTGAGGACGGGGGTTTTCGATCATCCTGAAACTGTCCTTGCCCTTGGCGCCGCTTTCGCCTTTAATAGAGCGATGAGTGCCAACGGTTAAGTCCGTGCTGGCTTCGAAACACGATCTCAGTCCGTTGGAAATGAATCGTGATTTTTGGTTTGATTTTCCTCGGGTGAGATCGTGCGGCCATGACCACAACCAGTTTGGCACCCACCACGATTGAAGATCTTGAGCTGGGGCAGAGCAAGATCACTCAGCCGGAGCTTGATGAAATTCTCAAGCTGCACGACGCCTTTTTAAAGAAGCGGACAAAGGGGGTGCGCGCGAGTTTGAAATTGCGCGACCTTTCCTATCTGGATTTCGGCGGCCATGACCTCAGCGAGGCCGATTTCAGCGGGGCCAAACTCTTCGG
>CAIZDL010000079.1 GCA_903931735.1 uncultured Rhodospirillales bacterium | reverse complement strand
TGCCTGCCCGGCCTGATTTTGCTCCGCTGGCTCGCCGACACACCGCCCCGGATATCGGTGACGGCGCCCGTGGTGGGAGACTAGTGGGGTGCGTCAGTTAACTTCGGCGACCAAAGGCTGGCGGCCTTTGGAAACCCGGAGTTTTACCCGTGCAATTTAACTGCTGCGGCCAACTATTGGATGCCCCCCGGCTCGGGTCCACCCGAAATTTCCATAAAGTCGTCGCTTTCCTGAATATCGGTTTCAAGAGATCGCCGAACCTCCATGAAGATATCGAGCAGAGAAACGACGCCGATCACCTTTTCGTCCTCCACCACCGGCACATGACGAAAACCGCTCTTTTGCATCAAATTGAGCGCCTCCAAAACCGGGGTTTCGGGTGGCATGGTCTTGGGATTTCTGGTCATAATATCGGCAACACTGGTGGTCCTGGGGTCACGCCCAATGGCCACCACCCGAAAGTTGATGTCGCGCTCGGTAACGATGCCCAGCAACTTGCCATCGGAGAGGACGACCACAGCGCCAATCTGCGCCTCCAACATCCTGCGCGCGGCCAGCGCCGCCGGCGCCTCGCGCGGAAGGGAGACCATCCTCCCCAAGCCGATAAGATCGGAAAGCGTTTTGCGGTGTGCCATGGTCGAACTCCCTGAATTCACCACCCGAAGATTCGCTAAGTTAGTTGTAGCCGATGTTTCACGCCCTGTATGCTTCTTCTGAACATTCCCTCCAGCCTCGCGACAGTAAAATTCAAGGAACCACCGCCTGTGCCAAACCTAGTTTCGGTTATCGTCACCACCTACAACTGGCCGGCGGCACTGTCGGTGGTGCTCGAATCCCTGAAGGGCCAAAGCTGCCACAATTTTGAAGTGGTGGTCGCCGACGATGGCTCGGGGGCCGAAACGGCAGCACTGATCCGGGGCTTTCAATCGAGCTTTCCGGTGCCGCTGAAGCACGCTTGGCAAGCGGACCAAGGCTTTCGCGCCGCCGCCAGCCGCAACCGCGCCATCGAGGCCACCAACGGCGACTACATCGTTTTTATCGACGGCGATTGTTTTGTCCTCCCCGACTTTGTGGCGGTCAATCGCCGTCTTGCCGAGCCAGGTTGGTTCGTCTCTGGCAAGCGCTCTTACCTGCGGCCAGCCCTATCGGCACGCATTCTGGCTGGAACGGGCGGGCTTGGCCTGGGCAACCGCTGGGCGTGGTTTGGCCGTTCGCTCCTCAACCAATGCACCCGGCCGGCGGAATTCATCCCGCGCGGCGACGGCGCATTCCGCAAAATGCAGGCGACGAGCTGGGAAAAGGTGCAAACCTGCAACCTCGCCCTCTGGCGCTCGGATTGCCTCGCCGTCAATGGCTTCGACGAGCGCTATGTCGGCCACGGGCTGGAGGATTCAGACTTTGTGCTCCGCCTGATCCGGAGCGGCGCGCGGCGCAAACTCGGCAACAACGCATCGCTGGTGCTTCACCTCAACCACGAGCGGCGCGACCGGCCACCCGAATCGAAAAATGCCGAACTCTTCGCCACCCTCCAAGCCGGCACCGGCTTCAGGGCCGGGGTCGGACTTGAAGACAATGACGCCCGCGAACCAGAAGCGCCCGCGGCGAGCGAAAACAAACCGGCTCAGAAATACCCGTAAGCCGCCGCCCGCTCCCACCACGGCCGCGCTTCGGCCGCCGTCCAACTCGGGCCATGACCACTATAGAGCCGAATTTTGGGGTTCAGCCCCTTCAACAAGCGGCTGATTGACAGACTAAGGGTGCGGCCATCGCCCCCCGGCAAATCCGTCCGCCCCACGCCCTGATTAAACAGCGTATCGCCGGTAAACGCGAAGCCGTCGAAGACATAGCACACGCCACCCGGGGTATGGCCGGGCGTAAACAACACCTCAACCTCGAACCCCTCAAAGGAAAGCGTCGGCTCATCGGTGAAATACACCACCGATTCCGGCCCACGAATGCGCCGCTGCATCAAAGCGCCGGCCCAATTGGCAACGCCGTCAATGATCGGCCGCTCTTCCTGGTGAGCGCGGCAGCCGATGCCGAGCGCGGTCTGAAGCTCGTGAACGGCACCAAGATGATCGGGGTGGCCATGGGTGAGCAAAATCTCGGTGACATTGCCGCCATTGGCCTCCAGCGCCGCCAGAACCACTTCGGCGTCGCCGCCGGGATCGATCACAAGTTGCCGCCCGGTCGGCAGGTGCTTGACGAGATAACAATTCTCATACCAGGGCGGGGCCACAACCACGGTGGTGATGGAAAAATCGCCCACAGTCTCGATGTCATCGCGCGGAAGCATACCGCCGCTCCTTAAAGAATGGTCCAACTTGTCGGATTATATATCGATGCGGATACCGACTTCCATCACCTGATCATCGGGGATCTTGAAATAATCGGCAGGGTGAGCGGCATTTCGGGCCATAAAGGCAAAAACGAACTCCTCAAACCCCTCCATCGCCGGATTATCATCATTCGGCACAATCCGTTCGTGACCAACATAATAACTCACGGTATCAGGGTCTACGTCGAGGTCCCGGTCCACCAGCACACAGCCGCGCAGCGCGACCGGCAAATTGGGCGTTTGCATGAAGCCATAGCGCGCCTCAACCCGCCAAAACCCCTGACCGAGCCCCTGAATATCGAGCCGGGAGCGCGCG
>CAIZDL010000078.1 GCA_903931735.1 uncultured Rhodospirillales bacterium | reverse complement strand
GCGTTGCTCAACATCCATCAACTTCGGGGCAGATGCATTCATCCCAGATCGCCATTTCCAACGCATTGCTGGCCAGACCAGCAACTTTCTATAAAATACTATACCTAGTGGGTGTCTGCGTCAACCGGATAGGCAGGGTTTATTCTAATTAGTGCCCTCCGCTACCACCCCAAAGGAAGACCATGATCCGTGCTCATCAAAGGACGAATGCAGGGGGTGGGCTTTTCGGCCGGGCGCTTTGTCTTCCTGTTCTTACCGCAATCTTGTGTCTCGGGGCCGGTGGCGAAGGCCAATGCGGGACGACAGTAAAAGATGTGCTTATTTCCGTAAGAACGCTCGGCTTCTTAAAGAACCCGCCGGAAGGGCTCTCGGATTTCGCGGTCATTTATGACCCCGCGAATCCAGATTCCACCCGCGACAAAACGGCGGTTTACGACGCGATTGACGGGGGAACCCCGATCGGACCCGCCATAATTCGCACCGCGCCAATACCCGTTACCGAACTTCATCGGATAAAGAACTATAGATATATCCTTATCACGAGCGGGATCGACTCCTACATCCCCAAAATTCGACAAATGATCCAAGGCAGCGGCATTGTTACGATTACAACCAATCTAAACTACGTCGCGTCTGGGGATTGTGTTTTGGGGGTATCTTCCGATCCGAAAGTACAAGTATTACTCAACAGAAATGCTGCAAGTGACGCGGCCGTGTCATTTTCGACATCGTTCAGAATGATGATTCAGGAAATGTGATGGCCGCCATGAAGACTATATTTGTATTCCTGATTTCAATAATTCTGATTCCCGGGCTCGTTTTGGCTCAAAGTATCAATTATGGTGAGCTGGAAACTCTTTTTGGTGAGCCCGTGACGATGAGTGCGACCGGAAAGCCGGAACGCGCCTCCGATGTTCCGGCAACCATGGAGATAATCACTCAAGACCAGATTCGCCGGTCCGCCGCCACCGACATTCCCGGCTTATTGCGCGGCATAGCGGGGATTGATGTTTATGCCACCTCGCAAAACGGAAACGATGTTTCGATCAGAGGCTATAACGCGCCAATGTCGGGACGGGTACTCGTATTAGTCGATGGCCGGCAGATCTATAACGATAGCTTTGGGTTTGTTTCATGGGGTTTACTACCGGTTGAGTTGGACGAAATCCGCCAGATCGAGGTGGTGAAGGGGCCGCAATCAGCACTCTACGGCTTTAATGCAGCGTCGGGCGTGATCAATATTATCACATTTGAACCGCTAGACACTCCCGTTAACAGCGCACGGATAAGCGGCGGGACCCAACAACAGCGGGGTGCATCGGCCATTGCCTCCGTCAAAGAAGGGCGTTTTGCCGCCAGAATATCGGCCAGTGGCTTCGATAGTCGGGGCACAGTAAATAACTATACGTGGTTCGGCACGGCAATGAAGGCGATGGCGCCACAACGCCGGTCTCTCCATGGTGATGGTGAAGTACAGTTTGACGATGCCAGTCGAATGCGGCTAGAAGTAAGCGAAGTTGCGGGGCGAGAGCGGCGATTGAACTCGGGATTACTGACCGATCTTTTCCAAGAGATCAGCGCCGCGAAAGGCGAATACACCACAGAAACGAAAGTCGGCATCGTCACCGCGCGGGCCTACCACAACCAGTTTCTAACCCAAGTTCGAATCCCCGACTTGTCGGTGGATAGCCCGTTAAAGAATACTGCGACGGTCCTTAGCCTATCGGATCTTTTCAAGGTTGGGGCGAGTAATAGTATTCGCCTTGCCGGCGAGTATCGAAAGGACTCGTCGACGGTGGTTGCTAATTACGACGGACGCCTAAGTTATACTGTGCTTTCCGGGAGCGCGATGCTCAACAGCCGACTGAGCGACACTGTAACATTGACCAATGCGGTGCGGTTTGACCGGCTTACCCTAGGCAGAGTGGGGCCAATCAGCCCTGCTTCTGGCCTCACAAACGGGTCATTCGACCGTATTATCGACGAGACTAGCTATAATAGCGGCCTCGTGTGGAATATTACTGCG
>CAIZDL010000077.1 GCA_903931735.1 uncultured Rhodospirillales bacterium | reverse complement strand
TGCCTTCAGATCATTGCTGGGGATCGCGGGCGGGGCTGAGGCGCCGACCTACGCTGAACTCTACTCCGGCGATTGGGCGCACCCAACATGTAGTGGGTGTCTGCGTTAACCGGATAGGCAAGGTACAAACCTTCCGGCCATTTTATATTTTGGGTGAGGTTCGTCAGCCGGGCGAGTTTCCCTATGTTACCGGCATGATGGTCATCAGCGCCATCGCCAAGGCCGGCGGCTATGATTATCGGGCCTGGGAAGGCGAAGTCTTGTTGGTCCGCACCATCAATGGCCAGCAAAAAGAATACCGTGCCGTTGAGCGTACTCCAATACTGCCTGGCGATATTATCAAGGTTCTGCAACGGCGAATCTAAATAAGGCATGGGCCACATCCGGTCATCCGATCTGTGAGCTGAATGGAGCGATTGCATGAATAAATATACCCGGGTTCTGGCTATTGTGGCCTTAGGTCTGGCCGGAGCAGCGGCCGAGGGCATTTCCCCCGCGACAGCGCAGCAGCAACGCGCCAGCGACGCCACCACCGAGGCGGTTTCCCGGATGCCACCCGCCCTGCGCGCCGCCGTGCTCTCGGGGAATGCCGACGCCATCCGGCAAGCCATTGCCACCCTCGCGGGGAATGACTCCGCCCTCGCGGCGCAGTTGGCCAACCAAGTGGTGCGGGCCGCCGAACAGATCTTTGCAACCGACCCCCGGGGCGGCATCCGAATCGCCCAGGTCGCAGTGACCGCCATTTCGTCTAATCGCGTACAACAAGCGGCGCCCCAGCAAACCCAAGACGTTATCACCACCGCCGCCCGCCTGTTCATCAACCCCGCCGCCCAGGCCGCCGCGCCCGAGGCCACCGCCCAGCTCGCCATGACAGCGGTTCAGGCCGCCACCACATCCAACAATGCCGCCCTGGTCACCAGCACCGCCGGCCAAGCCGTAACCGTCGCCGAACGGATGCTGAGCACCAACGCCACCACGGCCATTCAAATGGCCGGCATCGCCGTTGAGGCCATTCGGCACGAAACGGTTCAGACCACCGCGACCGCGGCCGGTGCTGCAATGGATGTGGCTGTTGCGGCCGCCCGCGTCGTGCTCAGCCCCTCAGCCCAAGCGTCGACAGCGAACACCGAAGCCGTGGCCGCAATCAAGGAATCCCTCACCGTGATCGCCACGGCGGCGGCGGCAAACCCGGTGACGGTCGCAAACCCAACGGCGGTCGTGAACCCGGCGACCGTAGCGAACCCGGTGGCGGTCGTAAACCCGGCGACCGTAGCGAACCCGACTTCTACCGAACCGGTGGCAACACCGCCAAGCCAATTAGCGATTATGTTAAATAATAACAACAACAATAATAATAACGCCGCGCCGCCACCGCCGCCACCGACAATCGATATCCCGGTGGAAAATAACCGGAGAAACGCCGAGGGCAGCTAAGCAAAGCTCGACCCGTTTACCAAACCCACGCCACCATCCTAATCAGGATGGTGGCCGTTGCTTGGGTATGTTCTTCAAGATTGGTCCCCGAGAACTCCACCGCCACCCGCCCCACGGCGAGCCCCGCCACCACCGCGACCTGCCCCCACAGCACCCACCTTGATGGCAAGGCCACGGCCGCCCGACCGGAGCGAGCAAAACCGGCGGCAAAACTCAGCCCGAGTATGGTGCCAAGCACAATTTCAATTGGCGTGTGGGCTGACAGCTCGACCCGGCTCAACGCGATAGCCACGACCAGGGCCGCCACCACCACCCAAAGGCCGTTCAGAATCATCCGACGATTGCTAACCCAGCCGCCGACAGACCGGGACGCGATCACGACCAACACCACCGATGGGTAGAACAGCGCCGCCAAACCGGCATGACCGCTCACGCTGACCAGCGCGGTCCCGCTCGCGCGGGCAAAAATAACCCCCACGATCTTGACCACCCACAGCGCCGCCAACCCAGCGAACAGCGTATTCATCCAAGCCGACGCCAGAGCGTGCTTTCCCCGCCGGATCAGCACAGCCACAAACACCACGGACGCAGGCATTAAAACGAGGCTGTCTCCAAGCACCGTCATCGCCTGCGCGCTCTCCCATAACATCACGCCCCCAATCGGCAAGGTGTTGGGACAAGGTGCCCGCCCGTCTCCCGCAAACTCCACGATTGCGCGTAGCCGAGCCCCAGCAGCAACGCCAAGGTTGCCGCGATCGCGGGGGTTTGGGCGCTGGCATCGACCACGCCATGAGCGATCAACAATGCCGCCGCAGCAAGAGCCGTCGCCGAATAAATGTGGTTTCGCCGCCGCTCACGCAGACCGCGCAGACCGCCGGCCAAGACCAGCAGAATACCGCCATAGAGCGCGGCCATCGCCGGCAAGCCCAAATCCATCGCGGTTTCAAGATGCACGGAGTGAGCATTTGCCCATTCCTCTGCGTCGGGCAGGCTGGTGCCGCGATACATTCGGAATGCGGGTTGAAAAGTGCCCAACCCCTGCCCGGTCCACGGCGCATCCACCACCGCCTGAAGCACCAGTTGATAAACCTCGGCCCGGCCATCCCCATTTTGCTGGGTGTTGGGCTCTCCCAGCCGTTTGAGGGTCACGTCGCCGCTCATCACCAAGGCCGCAAGACCGACCACCGCGATAACACCGGCCAACGATAGCGCCAAGCGGGGCCGCAGCATCCCGCTGCCGACCATCCCGGCCATCAGCACCCCAACGCCCAGCCCCGTGCATAAAAACGCGCCCCGGGAGTGACTGAGCAACAGCGCCGTGCCCAGCACCAACGCCCCAACAAGATAAGGGACGCCCTCGACCATCACGGTTTCGGTAAGTTCGCCCACCCGGCGCACCTGCCCCGGCCGAGCCGGCTTCAATGCTTCAAGAAACAAGCCGATACAACACAGCACGCCCATGCCAGCATAGGCCCCATAAGCGTTACGATTAACAAAAGTCGCGGTCAAGTCGCCCCGATAACTCCATTTTGGCACCCACAGAATAGTTTCCCAACCGCCAAAATATACCGTAAGGCCATAAATAGCATAGGCGACACCGCCCACCGCAACCGCCACCAACCCTTCACGCGCGCGGTCGCTGTCCCGGCCGAGTTGCACCGCCAACCAAAAAATACCGCCGTAACACAACAAACGGAGTATCGCCACCAGCGTCAGCGCCGGATCGATCGACACCATGCCGACCCGCTCCCGCCCCCCCAGCACCGCCCCCGCCTCGGCCCACAATGGATGCCACCAGCTCTGGGGGGTGACACTGCTCGTTTGCACGGCCGCCCAGCACAGCGCAATGCCAAAAAGCACCATCATCGGCTGAAGCCGAGCCATGCTCACCACCGCGCGGCAACGGCCGGACAAAACCAACAACGCCCAAGCGCCAAGCAACAGGCCGGTCAGCACCGCCAGCAACGACCACGCCCAAGGCCGGTTGGCGCCCAACGGCAACGGCGCCAGCACGATTACCGCCAGCAGCAACCGAAAGATCACCGTATTGGCGGTCAGCGACACCATAACCTCCACAAAGCCCGGAGCCTCCAGCGACGCCCGGGTTTCCGACCCCGCGATGTACGAGGGCGCGCGAACGATTGTCAAGCGGTGGATTTTGCGCGCCCAAACGCTGCTTTTGTGCAATACCTAGAGGAGCGAAATCGGCGTTGTTTTCGGACATCACACAGCGAATGGCGACATCATGACGATCACAATGTATCAGGCATCGATTCCGGTGTTACAAAAAATGCTGGCAAATCTTTCCGGCATTCTGACCAAAGCCGCAGACTATGCGGAAGAACGCAAGATGGATGCTTCGGTTGTCCTTGAGACCCGAATTTTTCCCGATATGTTTCCGCTTATTCGGCAAGTTCAGATCACCACCGACTTTGCCAAGAGCTGTGGCGCCCGGTTGGCGGGAATTCCGGTGCCAAGTTTTCCCGACACTGAAACCACTTTCGCCGATCTCCAAACACGCTTGGCCGCCACCCAAGAATTTCTGGCGTCATTAAAGCCGGAACAAATCGATGGCACCGAAGAGCGGACGATCTCCTTCAATATTCACGAACACGAGTTAAACTTCAAGGGCCTGGATTATCTAACCGGCTTTGCCATTCCTAATTTTTACTTCCACATGACGGCGGCATACGCGATATTGCGGATGTGCGGCATGGATCTTGGTAAAAAGGACTTCCTCGGCAAAATGTGATCCAAAGCGCGGCACTCCACCGATGGCCATTTCAAATAATGGCGATTTGGCCATCGCTTGCGCCACGACATCGCGGTTATTTGGTGAATAAATATGGCAATCGCCCTCCCGAACCGGGTCACAATAACCTATCTCTTGGCGCTCGGGGTTATTGCAACCTTATCCCTTGGCACGCATTTTCTCGTCGATACCATCGTCCAGAAGCAAGAGGCCTCCGCGAAGGTGGTGAATATTGCGGGGCGGCAACGAATGCTGTCCCAAAGGATCGCGGGCACCGCACTGGAACTCAGCAAAGCCGTTGGGGGTGCCGAGCAAGCCCGCCTCGCCGGGCGCATGACAGAAGCGGTCGCGCTGATGGAGGCGTCGCACCAAGCGTTGGTGCATGGGTCCGTTGCCTTGGGAATTTCAGGCGATATGAGCGTCGCTGTAGCCGCCATTTATCACAACGCCCCCCTAAACCTCGACCAACAAGTTCGTAATTATTTAACATCGGCTCGGTTGTTTTTAGGGGAAAACCAAACCACGAAGGCCGATAGCCCAAAATTGCACGATATTTTGGAGGCTGCCGATTCACCAATACTTCAGGCGCTTGACGCTGCGGTGCTCCAATACCAAGGCGATAGTGAAGAGTCAATCAGGGGCTTGCGCTGGGTTCTTCTCATCGTCTTGACCTTGATGCTCACCACCTTGGCCGCCGAAGCCCTGCTCATCTTCCGCCCCTTGTTTCGCCGCTTGGCTGCAACCAACGAGCGGTTGGAGACCGTCAACCGCGCCTACCAGGAAGTGCTGGGCTTCGTCGCGCATGAGCTGAAAAATCCGGTTGCATCGATGGTGACCAACGCGCGGCTGCTCTGCGATGGCTATATTGGCGATATAACGCCCCAGCAACGCCAAAAGATTGAGCGGATCGCCTTTAACGGCCAGTACCTAATCGGATTTATCGAATCATACCTCGATTTGGCGAAAATTGAAAATGCCGAGACCAGCTCGACCATGGTCGAAATTGCCAACATCGCCGACGAAGTAATCCTCCCCGCTGCCGATATTCTACACGGTCAAATCGAAGGACGGAGCATAACACTTGACGTCGTGATCCCAGATGCCCCGGTGCGCGGCCGGGGAAATTCTGAACTCTTGAGAGTGGTCGTGGTCAACCTGATCGGGAATGCCATTAAATATGGCCGGGAGCATGGTCGTATCCGACTATCTCTTGCAATCGATGGCAGCGAGGCCGAAGTCTCGATCTGGAACGAGGGGCCGGGCTTCCCCCCCGAGAAGCGCGCCGATCTTTTTCAACGCTTCGTTCGTCAAAATACTCCCGACCTGATCCGGAAAAAGGGCACCGGTCTTGGGCTCTATACCTGCTGGAAAATCGTCCAGATGCACGAGGGGCGGATTTGGGCCGACTCCGAATTGGGGGCCTGGGCGCAGTTTTCCTTCCGCATTCCAGTGGACCCCGCCGGCCACGAAATCCCGAGTCGTGGGGCGGGACTGCCAATTGCCCCAAGCTCGGTCCCCGGTGCAAGCGGCTGATAAACGCCGCAGAGTTGCACTACTCCGATCCGGGAGCCGAACGGTGGGAAAAGGCACGAAAGTGCGTAAGGCACGGGGCGCATTCTTCACGCCGCCCGAAATAACCCGATTCATCTGCGATTGGGCCGTACGCACCGCAACCGACACCGTGCTGGAGCCCTCCTGTGGCGAGGCTGCGTTTTTGCTCGCTGCCGGCCGTCGCCTTACCGACCTCGGCAGCACCAGCCCCGGCCGGTTACACGGCATCGAAATCCATGAGCCTTCAGCAAACGAAGGGCTAAAAACGCTCCATGCCGCGGGGCTGAATGCCAGCATCACGGTCGCAGATTTCTTCGATCGCCGCCCCACCCCCAGCTTCGATGCCGTCATCGGCAATCCGCCCTACATCCGCTACCAACACTTTGGCGGCACAGCGCGGAACAAGTCGGCCGAGGCGGCGTTAGGCGCGGGAGTGCGCCTGACCGGGCTTGCCAGCTCGTTGGCCGCCTTTGTGATCCACGCCTGCCAATTTCTCAAGCCTGGAGGCCGGCTCGGATTGGTATTGCCGGCCGAGTTGCTCAGCGTAAACTACGCGGCCAAAGTACGGCAATTTCTGCTCGGCCGGTTTTCCCGGATCAGGGTGGCCATGTTCGACACCCGTGTCTTTCCGGGCGTTTTGGAAGACGTGGTGCTGCTGCTGGCAGAAGACTGCGGCCCCCCCGACAGCTTTGAAGTTTTCCATGTGCGCGATCTTAGCGGGCTGGCCGAGGCGGAAGGCCAGGCCTGGGCCGGCTTCACCCTTGGCGCGATTGATAAATGGACCACGGCGCTACTCCCCCAAGCCTCCTTCAATGTCTATCAATCGCTTTGCCAAGGGCCGGGGTTTGCGCCGCTCCGGCGGTGGGGCGAGACCTACCTTGGCGCTGTAACCGGTGCGAACGGCTACTTTGCCCTGACACAGACCGAGGTTTGCGCCTATCGCCTGCCGCGCCTCGATCTCGTAAAAATTTCACCGCCGGGAGCGCGCCACCTCACCGGCCTCGGCTTCGACACCGCTCAATGGCAGGCGCACAGTGAAGCCGGCAAGCGCTGCTGGTTGTTCTACCCCCACATTGAAACGCCCAGCGCCGCCGCAAGCGCCCACATCGCCCTGGGGGAACACAACAAGGTGCCGGCCGCCTACAAATGCCGGACTCGCAAACCCTGGTGGCGGGTGCCGTTGGTTGCCGAGCCCGACCTGCTGCTGACCTACATGAACCACGACCGCCCCCGACTGGTGAGCAACACCGCCGGCGTGCATATTCTCAACTCGTTGTATGGCGTGAGGCTGCACCCCGAGCATCGCTGCCTCGGCCGGTCCCTGTTACCCCTTGCGGCTTTCAACAGCGTCACCCTCCTTGGCGCCGAGGTGGTCGGCAGAGCTTATGGCGGAGGCCTGCTCAAACTAGAGCCGCGAGAAGCCGACACTCTGCCCGTACCCGACCCAGCCACTCTTGCGGCCCTGGCCCCGGAGTTGGAGGCGCTGCTGCCCCAAGCGCTCGCCGCCCTCGATCAGGGCGATACCGCACGGGTTACCGAGTTGGTGGACGAAGTGGTGCTGAGCCGCGCCCTCGGGGTGGGGCCGGCGGAACTCCGGGTGCTGCACCGGGCAAAAGCCTTTTTGTTTCAACGAAGGGTACAGCGCGGGCGGCCCGCCGCCGCAGCCGAGTTCTGTCACCAAGAGCCGAACGCGCTTATTTCTCCTCCATCACCATCGCCACGCCGGCCCCCCCCTGGGCAAGACGCTTGACGTACAGTGCAACCAACGGATTATCGGGCCACGTCTCAGCAAGGGTGGCCAAACCGTCCGCCGCCGCCGGATCGCCCTTTGCAAGCAACACGTAAACCGCCCGCCAAGCTTCGGCAAATACTTGGTCAGCTTCGGGCTGCAAAGGATAATACACCGAAATCGCGACATGTTTGCCCTTCAGCATCACATCGGCCACCGGCAAAAAGTGATGAGCGCGGCAGCGGGCCACCGTTTCCCCACCAACCGCGATGCAGGTGCCCAAATACTTGTTAAGCCCCTCCAGCCGGGCCGCGGTGTTCACGGTATCGCCGATCGCGGTATAGTCAAAGCGCGCGCTACCGCCAAAATTGCCCACCACCGCCGGCCCGCTATTAACGCCGATCCGAGTTATTCCGAACAATGGCTCATCGAGCCCGGCGCGAAACTCGGCGGCAAAAGCATCCATCGCCAGGGCGCAGGCAACCGCGCGGTCGGGATCATCATCGTGGGCGACCGGGGCGCCAAACAACGCGACCACCGCATCGCCAATGAACTTATCGATGGTGCCGGAATGCGCCAACACAATGGCGCTCATCCCGTCCAAATAACGATTGAGCAAAGCTGCGACCTGATCCGGCGGCAAATGTTCCGAAAGGCTGGTGAAGCCGGCAATGTCGGTGAAAACAAAGGTTAATTCCCGCCGCTCGCCGCCAAGGCGCAACTTACCGGGATCGGCCTGAATTTGCGCCAAGACCGCCGGTGACACGTAACGCGAAAACGCGGATTCGATAAAACGCTTTTCAGCCAGGCTGCGCCGGCCGGTCAACACACTGCCAAAGCCAACCGCCAGCACCAGCGCAAGGGAGGGCGTGACCGGCGCCGCCACCGGCCCCCCCGCAAGAGCCAGCAAAAACCCGCCGCCCCACGGCACCGCCAAGGCCAAAATCACCAACGCCAACGTTGCCGGCAGCGTCAGCGATAAGCCGGCGATCCCAAAGCCGGCAGCGGCGATCGCCGTGGTCAGCACCGCCGAATGAGCCAGCGTCCACGGCGCCCGGGTCCGCCCATCGAGAAACTGGGCCAGGGCGAAGGCATGGATCATAACACCGGGTATCGTGCCCTCATGATTGCCAAAAGCGGCGGCGAACGGGGTTCTATGCCGGTCTTCTTGGGGCAAATCCGACCCAACCAGAACCGCCTTGCCCCGCAACCAGTCCGGCGGCACCATCGCGGCGATGTGGGCGGGATATGCCGGCACCGCCGGCGTGGCGCTATCGGGACCACGGCGATACACAATCGGCACCGCCCGTTCGGGAACCCGGCTGCCCATCACCCGAGCCACCGCGCACGGCAGACAATCCAACCCGTCTTCGGGCGGCAGCACTTCGCGCACCGTGCCATCGCGATCGTCTTTGCGCAGATTCGCCAAACCATGATGCACAGACGTGGTGTAGTCCGCCAGCCATTCACTCTGAGCCGGCGTAATGCCCGACCCTTTGCCAGCCCACGCCACCACAATCGGCAGCTTGGCCTCCCGAAACGCCGTTGCCAGCACGGCATCCTTCTCCGGCTCGGTCGGCTGATCGAACAGCACATCGAACCCGATCGCCCGCGCCCCGGCCCGATCGACAGCGCGGATCAATTCGGCGAGGAAAGCCCGATCCACCGGCGACCGATAGGGAAACTGCGCCAACGTGTCTTCGGTCAGAGTAAGGATCACGACATCGCGGTTTTGAGGCTCGGGAGCCGACGTAAAAACCTCAAAAAGATCGGAGATCCAATTTTCAATCGCTGCGACTGGGACAAAAAAGTGCGGCAACGCCAAGGAAAAACAGACCACGACACTCAATAATGCCATTTCTGCCAAAAAGCGCCGCATATCTTCTCCCAAAGCAAAGCCGCCTGCCCGCCCCGATGCGATGCGGCGTAGACTCTCAGATTCGGTGATATAGTCTTCTATTCCTGGGGACGCAACAGTCCTCCCCGGCGGATGATACCGTAAGCGGTAATGATTATTCTTTTAAACTCGGTCTTTCTCTTTTCCGTCACCGTTCCGAGAGCGTGAACGACGGCGAGCGTGCCAAACACGATCACCGCGTTCCGCCCCCCCCGATCGGCCATACCGGCCGTCGCTGCGGTCAAAAATTGCAACAACGGATAGTGAAATAAATATATTGAGAATGTAAACCCGGCACAATAATGAATATGCCCGCTAATTGGCAGAAGAATACGAGTGAAACGATGAGAAACCGCCGCAAATCCGATAAAATGCGCCGCCGCGAGGATCCCGACAACGTAGCTATTCAAAAATGATGCGGCGAAAGACCACTTCTGCCCCGTGCCAAAGAAGCCAAAATCAAGGTTAGCGGTCGACCAAGCCAACAACGCCCGCGGACCATCGATCGTTTGAAAAGCCGCATAGCCCGCGATTGATCCGGCAAAAAGCAACCACCCCAGCGCCTCCCCCACCGTTGCGGCAATCGTGATCCGGTAGGCCCCAACCCCAAGCAGCCAAACCGGAAAGAGCAAAACTATCTTTGGCCCGACCAACAGCATCGCCGCCAAGACAAAAAACACCCGTTTCCGACCTTCAAAGTAAAATGCGGCACCGAAGATCACATAATACCAAAACTCATAGCCCAGTGACCAAAACGGGCCGTTTGAGAACAGCCGCACCGATGAGAACCACAGCTCATTGATAAACAATAAATTCGCTGTAATCCTCCAGATCGGGTTATCGCATTCAAACCACCAACCATCGTAAACATTGTAACTAATCGAGGAGCCGATGTAATCCAGAATTATGGTCAGCACCACGGCCGGAAGCGCGACCGAATACAATCTGGCAAGGCGGCTCAGGCCGTAATCGACCACCCGCGATTCCTTCCGATCGGTGACATAAGCGATAACAAAACCCGATAACACAAAAAATACCATCACACCGTCGTTACCAAGATATTTGAGATTCCCAAGCATCGGCAACCCACCGGTAAACCTGGGATAGCTTGCGTGCATAAGAAATACGACCATTGCCGTCATTAAACGTAAAAAGTCCAAATAAATAGACGTTACTTTATTCATTTGTCAGGCCCTTGGTGACACAACCCGGCGCACCGCGCACTCTCCCCCGCCTCCCCACTCTATGACAACCCACCGGTATCGGGCAACAGTGGCCTGCACAAAAGCGCCACCGCTCCATAACCACGATTTTTGAATGATTTTACCGGAGCGGATCTTGTTTTTTATAAACGCGCCCCAACTTGCTCGTTACCCTATAAACCAACCCACAGCCTACTCCCAGCCTCGGACCGGCGCGGGAAACCGGCGCGGGCGGCCTCGTCGCTTTTCGAGGATCGCGAGATCGACCTCACCACTTATCGTTTATTAATCAAATTTTAATAATGATTGACTCATCCCAGCAGGAACATTACCTTTCGCACTGCAACAAAATCCGCAAGGGTAGAGCCGGTTCTATAGTTCCCGGGGGGAGCCATGTTTTCAACCATTAGAATGAAGCTGATCCTGGGGTTTGCGATCCAGAGCCTACTTGTTGTGGCAATGATGACGATTGCCGTGTCCGCTGTCAATAAACTCAATGATATCGACGATCTGATCATAAAACAAGCCACAGAACAGAGCGCAGCGATGAAGGCCTCCCGCGTTGGCCTCAAGACCTACCGGGCAATGGCCGAGGCAATTATCACCCACCTTGGCGGTGATAGCGGTGAGACTTGGCAGAGTGTGAAGCAAGAAGCCGATGACGACATTACGAAAATAATCACCCTCGTTCATGACCAAGACGAGCGCAGACTTGTCGAAGACGGAAACATCGCGCTGCGCACCATGATCCGTATTTTTGACGAAGAAATGATCCCGTTGCTTCGTGCCGAGCTAAGCGGTCAGACACGGCAAGCCGATATTTTGGCAGTTCACGCCCGGATACGTCAGGCGCGCTTGATTGCGGTCGATAAGTTTAATAAACTATCAACACATGTCGAGCGAGAAGTTGTTGATAGCGACCACGAATTTGACCGTCAGGCGGCGTTGGCCCAAACGATAACGGTCGGCTTTGGTGGCGTTGCCATTTTAGTTGCCTTATTCTCCAGCATCTTCCTGGTCAGAAATATTCTGTCGCGGATCAACTTCATTAAGGCCAACCTGCAAGCCATTTTGGAAACCGGCACCCTTTCACGCCGCATTGAGCTGAAAGGCCAG